>CAMYNZ010000361.1 GCA_947259865.1 uncultured Desulfobacterales bacterium
AGTGAGCTCAGGGTCGAATTGCTCGGGCCGAATGGAGCGGCTCGCGGCCCGCCTGCCACGCAAGGCGCGAGCGGGCTGGTGGCGTGCAGGCGGAAAGGCTGAATGAAAAAAAATAATCCTCGTAATCCGGTAAATCCTGTCATAAAAACACTTACAGATGAACAATAAAATCCCAGATCGCGCGATGCACGCGTTCAGCGCCATCACCGAGTAAAATGCCGTGACGGTCCATATTATACAGTATATACGATTTATCACTGGACCCCAAGCGGTCATAAATGATTTCAGATCCTTTCGGGGAAACCACGGGATCCTGAGCGGATTGAATAATCAGGGCCGGTATATTGATATCCGGTAATTTTGGTTCAACGGCATCCATCAGTCGTTCGAGTTCTCGCACACCTGAAATCGGATTGCGCAGATAGTTAATGTGAGGGTTTTCAGGGTGATTTTCAATAAACTCTTTTCTGGCATCATCAAATCGTACCCGGCTCATAAGGCGGTTCCATGCATCTACGGCCGGAACCAATTTGGTAGAAATATACTGTAATTTTAATGGTGTACTCACAGCAAAAAGGCCCGCCACGCCATCGATCCTGGCGGCCAGATCGAGTGCCAGCCCGGCGCCGTTTGAGAACCCGCCCACCACGATTCTGTCGCAAAGGTTGCTCATAATCGCATAACCGGATTCGACCGAGGCCATCCAGTCTTGATAGGATCGCAAGGCCAGGTCGTCAGGCGAAGTTCCGTGGCCTTTTACGCGGGGAGCATATACCGAAAGTCCTTTTCGCCCGAGGAAAAGCGCCAGTTCCTTTATTTCAAGGGGGCTGGCCATATAGCCGTGGATCAGGACTACCCCGATATCTCTATTGCGGCCTTTGATTAAAAAGGGTGTGCCGACATTTTTGTCTTTAGATTCCCCTTCGATAAAATAGGTTTTATAATCTTCTTCATATTCCGCGCTGGCTTTTTCTAATAAATACTTCGCTAATTTGCGTTTCAGCCAAAATCCGGGCAGCCAGGCAAGCCGGCGTATAAAACGCTGGAGCGCGGTAAGTGGTTCAACGGCGTTAGCCACAACCTCAACCGGATTATCAATCCGGGCGCGATGGAAATCATAGGGTGAAGAAAATTTTGAGGAATCCTTTATCAGTTTATCACCGTTTTTGGTTAATATCCCCTTTTCGAGGGCAATATCGATGAAATCCCTGACCTTATCATGGCGATCATCCGTGAGCAGATGAATCTGATCCTGCTTGAGACTGCTATGCAAATAATATCCCGGATCCTCCTGAATGTATGATGCGGCCAGAAAAACCCTTCGTCTCAGATCCTGCACATCAATTTTGCGGGTCGGCATCATTCTTAACACTGACGCAAATAAGTGGTCGTGGTTAACGGTCGTCATTCCATAAATGGCGGACATGTAGCGCTGCATGATTTTGAGTGCTTCTCTGCGCAGCGCGCGAATGGAAGGCAGGGGGTCGTCAAATTGGATTCGGCTCTTTGAGCAAATATCTCGATCAATGGGCGTGCTTTCCATACAGGGTGTAATTTCGATCGGCTCTCCGAAGCGAATATCGATATCAACGCCTGATAACAGCATTGACCCTTCCGTCATGATTTCTTCCATTGCCCGTTCGGGAATATCCTCCACCAGACGGACAGCCAGATTACTCAAAATGTTTTCCCTGGCTCTAATCGGATAATACGTAATGTTCACTGGAACAATGAAAGTATTACCTTCCAAAACGGGTTCGATCGACTCAATCTGAAATAGATCCAAAAGATATCTTGCTTCTTGAGGGTCGCTGACGATCAGCCTCTGCAAACGCTGCCGATAAAACTCCGTTCTTAGGGCCAGCGTGGCGGCACCCGTGTGAGGGGGATGTTTGCCACCGGCATAGGAAATCATGTAACGGCCCTTTTCGATAATTTTTTGATTTTTGACCATCCGACCTTCAGGAAAAATTATCCAGGAGGCCTCACCGGTAAGAAGCGTCTTTACAATCAGGCGGTCTCTGTCGGGATTTTTAGTGGATACAGCGCCAACCTGATCGAGCAATTTAGCCAGGGAGCCTTTGAAAAGCTCATAAGCGGCAAGTGACCAGACCGGGATTTTGGTCAATTTAAAGATATGGTAGGGCATCAGCAGCGTTTCAAGCCGCGTAAAATGATTGATGACAAAAATGCTGGATCCGGTGGGGATGTTTTCGGTGCCATGAAGATTTATATTCGCCCTGGAGAGACTTGCAAGCATTTTGATGGCCAGGCCTGTGGTTCGGTACGCAAACGGGTTCATGGCTTATTCACCGGCTCGTATAAGAATCTTGGAAAGCAGCCCATCCTAAAAAAATCTTCAAAAGAAGGCGGTTTCTGTGCGGATCTGTGTTGCTGTTGACACACCTGTTATTTATCCATATGATAATGTTTTTATTAAAAAAAATAAAGTATAAATAGGAGGTTCATTGTGTATTCGCGTATTCTCAGACTTCGCTTTCCAAAATCCGAGGTTCAGAAACCGATTGTGAGTTATTTGACCAAGGATTATGATCTAACCTTTAATATTCTCAATGCCACCATTCTTCCCAGAAAAGAAGGTCTGATGGTACTTGAGTTGTCGGGTACCAGAAAAAACTTTAGGGAAGGGGTCAAATATCTAAAGAACCAGGGCATAGACGTGGAGAATGCGTCCCAGGAAATCAAACGGGATAAAAACAAATGCACCCATTGCGGTGCCTGCACAGCTGTCTGTCCGACGACGGCACTTTCCGTTCAAAGACCGGAAATGCTGGTGCTATTTGAGCAAGAAAAATGCAGCATCTGCGAACTTTGTGTACCCGCCTGCCCGACTCGGGCGATGGAAATTCGTCCGACCAACCAAGTCTTTTTCGAATGAAACCGATCCAAATGATTCCCAAAGGCGGTGGCGCCGAATCCCCGGAACAGTTTTCAACAGACTCACACCAGGATATGCAAAAATTCAAAATTACAACCTTGGGCTGCAAAGTTAATCAGTCGGAATCCGAAGCTATCGCCCACTGCCTCAAGGCTTCGGAGATGACCCCCATCGATGAAAACCAGACGGCCGATGTGTGCATCATCAACACCTGTGCGGTGACCCAAAAGGCATCCATGCAATCGCGCCAGGCAATCAGACAAGCCATACGGTCCAACCCAAAGGCGAAAATAATTGTAACCGGTTGTTACGCCCAGACCGCAGCGGATGAAATCAAGGAAATTAAAGGTGTGCAAAAGATTATCGGCCAGGCCGACAAGTATAAGATTCCCGCAGCTGTTACCCGGGGCAAGGGACTGCAGGTCGATGGCGCGGTTTTCGGATACCGAAAAAATTTCTATGATCCCAAATCCTTTACCGGATTCGGGGAACGGACACGACCGTTTCTGAAAATTCAGGATGGATGTGATGCTTTTTGTACATACTGCATTGTGCCATACGCACGCGGCCCCAGCTGCAGCCGTCCCCTACAAGATGTACTGGCAAATATTGGAAAACTGGGCCGAGCCGGATACCGAGAGGTGGTGCTTGCCGGCATACACCTTGGACGCTAGTTTCAAAGTCTGCACATAGCGTTTCTGCACGGTAAGCAAAAGCTTGGCAACCTCTGAATCCAACAGGTTTCGTCCATCCCCGCCGCGTGGGCAGAAATTTTCGAGCGCGTCGCGGTCCGCCTTGCTGGCGGTGTCGAAATTGCGCCGTATCTTCATCATCCGTTGCGATATGGCTCCGTTGTTCTTTAAGGCGTTGCGGACGAGGAGCTGCGCGTCCGTGCTGTTCGCGGTGCACACGGTCGGAACCACGCCCACCTTGCTGAGGCTGTACCCGGAGGGCGCATA
>CAMYNZ010000362.1 GCA_947259865.1 uncultured Desulfobacterales bacterium
CGCCTCCCTTAATGAAAATTTTATCTCCATTAAGGTGGATGTCGACCGGGAAAAACAAACATCCGAAATGTTTAAAGTCAAATTACTTCCCGATACATGGTTCCTGGAGACAAATAATAAAATTATCGGTCGCCGCCCCGGATACATTTCACCGCAACAACTAAAAGTCATTTTGAAAATGCTTATGGATGAGGATACTGGACAGTGATGGTTTTTGAAATATTTAAAAAGCAACATCAGCGGACAGAATTCAGGGGACCAGTGGTTCGGATTCTAAAGAGGCAGGGGTTGTTGATTTGTGAGCTTTGAGCCACCGCGCCATCTCGGCGTCTCGGCGGTAGAGAAAACACCCGAAAGTAGAACTATTTATGGGGATCGATATTGCCAGTTTGAAAGCTATAATCCGTAACGATGCTGTACCGGGACCGCCTGAAACCTGTTGCTTTAAGCCGGCCTGTGTTTTTCTGCTATTGTTTGACCTCCATGAACCCCACGTTCTCGCCATTCAGAAAGCGGACAGCGAGGGTTACCCATGGCGCAACCAGGTCGCCTTGCCAGGAGGCCATCTGGATGCAGAAGATGCCAGTCCCCTGGATGGTGCATTTCGCGAGTTGCAAGAAGAGGTGAGCATAAGCCGTGATCAGGTCAAATTGCTCGGTTCTTTAGGGCATTATCAGACCATCAAAAATAGAGATATTGAAGTGTTTATCGGCGTGTGGAATGCGGCAGGACCCGTACGCTGCGACCAGACGGAAATTTCAAGAATTCTTAAGATCCCAATTCGCGTTCTGGTCCGAACCCACCTTGCCAATAAATTTCACAATCGCTTGCCCGATGTTCATGAGCTGAGATATCCATTTAAAGACGTCGTCATCTGGGGTGCCACCGCCCGCATTTTACACCATCTCATCGAACTATTGCATCCGCTACTTGGAAATATATCGTCTGATTAGTCTCAGTGTCGCGGTAAGAATCAAGGCTCCACTTAAAATCACCAGAAGAACAGGTATCCATATAAAGGCGCTATACTGATCATTTTCGCGCGATACCGCGATACCTGCCATACCGAACATGAACACTATCAACATAACGGCGATGGCAATTCCATAGGCCGCCTTGGAGTGATACCAAGAAAAGACAGGTTTTCTGAAAACGGGACTCTTGTCAAATGGCATAACCAATAAGTAATTCTTAAAGTTAACGATTCTGGATTGACTTAAAATTCAATTTTTTAACTTTACCTAAAATCTTATGCTGACAAAAGGAAAAAATCAAGTTATGAAATCATTTACAGCCGAGGGCTTTGTGCGAATTTATACAATATGGACGGGCTATATTTTATCCGGTCTTACGTTGCTGGCCTTTTTAGGGGGATGTGCCGTGGCACCGCCGAAAACAGTTATTATTCAAGACATTTCCCAGGCGTTTGAAGTAGGCACGATTATTTCTGCAGAACGTGGGGCCCCTATCTCCGTTAAAGAGCTTTTTAAGGATTTAGAAACGAGCCAGGTTATTTATGTGGGAGAAAATCACACAAATCAGGCCCATCACGCCATCCAGTTGGAGGTAATCAAAGCCGTTTTTGAGAAAAATTCACAAATGGTCATTGGCATGGAAATGTTTGATCAAAGCTACCAGGATGTGCTTGATTTGTGGTCGGCCGGGGGACTGGATCAAAAAGAATTTCTAAGAAAAGTGCATTGGTATGCCAACTGGCGCTTTGATTATTCATTGTACAAAGAAATTCTTGATTTTGTCAAAAAAAATCATATTCGGATTGTAGGGCTGAATATTCCCAATTATATTCCCCCAAGAATTCGCGTTGGCGGCATCGAAAACCTAAGGGACGATGAAAAAAAATATCTTCCCGAGGAAATCGATACATCAAATACGGCCCACCGCGACTACGTGCGACAGGTATTCAGCCACCATCACCATTTCAAAGACAGGGTTGAGTTTGAAGACTTCTATATGGTCCAGGCTGTTTGGGAAGATGCCATGGCCGCCATGGTTTCCAAATACCTGAACGATAATAGGATGGTCGTGTTGGCTGGAAACGGTCATATCCAGTTTAAGTATGGCATTCCCGATCGTGCATTTAGCCGGACCAATGCTTCTTTCCGGACCATCTATCTGGCGCCCTTGGGAGGCGAATTGAAACTTGATGTGGCTGATTATATCTGGGTGACACCCTAGTAATGTGTCCCCCCAATAGGCTCTAAAAACTTTTTTTGGTATTCTGCCAAGGAGCATTTAATGGCGTACGGTTCTAAAGTCTGGTTAAACGGAAATTTGATTCCCTGGCAGGAAGCGAATGTTCCGCTTTTATCACACGGTTTTTCGCGGGCTTCCGCAATTTTTGATGTTTTAGGAGTTCACGTAGGGCCGCAAGGTCCTATTGCTTTTAGATTTGATGAGCATATAAAACGGCTCATGAAAAGTGCTGAACTGTTGGGGATGGAGCTGGCCTATTCGCCTGAGGAAATTCTTAAGGCAGTTAAAACTACGGTGAATGTCAACCAACTGGGACGCGGCATCATCAAGATCCTGGCTTACTGGGGCGAGGAAGCGATTACTGAACTGGTTTTAGACGCCAAGCTGGATGTGGCGGTTTTTGCGATACCCGATAGCGAGAAATTGGCTCTGGACCAGGCAAAACCGTTGTCTGCCTGTATTTCAAAATGGCGTAAGATCCACCCTGAAACGGTTCCGGTCGGCGCCAAGGCTTGCTCCAACTATCTGAATGGCTATCTGGCTCGCAGAGATGCAAACCTTCGGGGATTTGATATCGGCATCCTGCTTAGTACAGATGGTTTTTTGGCGGAAGGTTCCATGGAATCGGTGTTTATCGTCAAAGACGGGATTTTAAAAACGCCGCCTCTGGGACGAGTTTTATCAAGCATCACGCGTATGTAGATTTTGCAGGAAGTACCGGAGATCGGAATTCCCGTCCAGGAGACTCCCATTAAGGCTGACGAGTTGTTGGCAGCCGACGAGATATTCATCGCCCACACCGGCATCAAAGTCGAACCCATCATCCGCTTGGAGGATCGTGAATTTCAAAGTTCCGGTCCGGTAACAAACCAGATAATGGCGCTGATGAACAATATCATTCAATTCAAAGACGAGCGCTTTGAGAACTGGTTCCAGCCTTTATATTGACTTTAGAATGGATCAATGACGATTGACTATAGATGGAATCCGGCTTGGAAATGACGCGATGCCTTGCAAAATCATTGATTGGGATTAGGCGAACTTTGCCACCGCACTGGCAAGGACTGCTTTAATATCCGCCGGTGTCATCACCAGCATCGTACCTCTTTGCCCTGCATTGATCATCACTTCCTCAAATTGCAATATTTTTTCTTCCATGATGACTGGTAGCTGTTTTTTGGTTCCGAATGGACTGATCCCGCCGACAAGGTACCCGGTGATGCGTTCAGCGGTTTGGGCGTCCGCCATGGCTGCGCGTTTGACATTGCAAACTTTGGCCAGCTGTCTCAGGGAGAACCTTTTGGCTCCGGAAGATAGTACCAGAGCGTAGCGTCCATTTCCGAGATTAACGACCAGTGTTTTAACTGTTTTTTCCAAAGAATAGCCGGTAGCGATGGATGCAAACATGGCACCTTTTTGCGCAGGGGCATATGTGACCACCTCAAAAGGTATCTTTTTTTGCTTGAGAAATCGGATGGCTCTGGTCGACATTTTTATTCTGTATCCAAAACCTGGTCCTTTGGGACCGTCGAAGATCCCGCATAGCGGGGGTCAGAGATAATGGTCTCTGCCTTGAAAATAATACAAAGTGTCGAGTGATCTAATCCGCCAAAGTGACGGCGGACAAGAGTTATAAGTGA
>CAMYNZ010000363.1 GCA_947259865.1 uncultured Desulfobacterales bacterium
AGTGGAGAAGAACCTTTTTTGTTAACTTGATGAGCCACAATATTTTGTATAGCGGATATATTAAATAGATCCTGAAGCTTGCCA
This sequence comes from uncultured Desulfobacterales bacterium, assembly GCA_947259865.1. Next base: position 85 of record CAMYNZ010000363.1, read on the forward strand.
ATCAACATTATTGAAAACTTCAGGCTTCCTCCTTGACGCAAAAGGGTAATTTTTTTATACTCCCCCCACCAAAAACAAAATCTCTGGAAGAACACAGGCTGTCCTTTCCGACATGTAAGGAGAATAAGGAGGATAGAGTGAATTCAAAAAAGAGCCCTTATGAAATGAACCTCAACAAAAATGCAGCTAATTTTGTGCCGCTTTCCCCGTTGTCTTTTATTGAAAGAACAAAGGATGTGTATCCTAACTATACCTCGGTGATATACGGGGATAGAACCTACACTTGGCGTGAGACGTATGACCGGTGTCTGAAATTTGCCAGCGCCCTTGAACGACACGGAATTGGTTTAGGCGATACGGTGTCAATGATTGCGTCAAATACCCCTGAAATCGTTGAAGCCCACTACTCGGTTCCTATGACCGGAGCGGTTCTCAATACGATAAACACCAGGCTTGAAGCAGACACAATCGCATACATCTTGGATCATGCAGATGCCAAGGCTTTTATTGTCGATACTCAGTTTTCTCCCACAGTCAAAGAAGCCCTGGTTAAGCTAAATAAAGAAATATTGGTGATAGATATTGAAGATTCCAATGCAAATTTGCAGGAAGGCGAAGGAGAGCGCCTTGGGAAATACACGTATGATGAATTTCTTGCAAAGGGTGATAACGACTATCAGTGGAAGAAACCAAATGATGAGTGGCAGGCGATCACACTAAATTATACCTCCGGGACAACTGGCAGGCCCAAAGGGGTTGTTTACCACCATCGAGGATCTTATTTAATGTCTATGGGAAGTGTCATCGCCTGGAACATGCCCAATCATCTGAAATATCTTTACACGGTGCCGATGTTTCATTGCAATGGATGGGGATATCCCTGGACGATAGCCGCACTGGCGGGAACTATTGTTTGCTGCAGATATATAGTTGCCAGGGACATCTACAATCTAATAGCAGATCATAAAATTACACATTTTGGCGGGGCTCCCATAGTCTTGAATATGATCGCCAACGCACCTGATAATGAAAAGCGGAAAATTGATCATAAAGTTTATGCCATGACAGCGGGTGCACCGCCGCCGAGCGCTATTCTGGAAAAAATGGAAAACCTTGGTTTTGAGGTGATGCATGTTTACGGTTTGACCGAAACGTACGGACATGTACTTCAATGTTCATGGAATGAGGATTGGGACGAATTGTCCCTTGGAGATCAGGCCGAAATCAAAGCCCGCCAGGGTGTGAGATATCCGATGATGGAAGAAATTGATGTTTTAGATCCCCGCACTTTGGAGCCGGTACCCAGAGACGGCAAAACAATGGGTGAAATCATGATTCGCGGCAATACCGTCATGAAAGGATATTACAAAAACAAAGAAGAGACCGAAAAATCTTTTGAAAATGGATGGTTTCACTCCGGGGATTTGGCAGTTATATACCCGGACGGCTACATTCAAATCAAGGATCGATCCAAGGACATAATTATCTCGGGGGGAGAAAACATCTCATCCGTTGAAGTGGAAAATGTTCTTGCCAAACACGAGGCGGTATCCTTGGTAGCGGTGGTTGCCAAACCGGATGAGAAGTGGGGGGAGACCCCCTGTGCTTTTGTAGAACTCAATCGCGATTGTGAAGACACTACGGAAGCCGAATTAATTGCCTTTTGCAAGGAAAAAATGGCCGGATTCAAGCGACCCAAAAAAATCATATTTTGTGAGTTGCCCAAGACATCAACCGGAAAAATACAGAAATTCGAATTAAGAAAAAGGGCCAAGGAGACTTAGCCGGGGCCCGGTTGCAAACAGACAACCACATATATAAGGAATGCCCGGCTTTTGTGAAAAAAGTAAATGTATATTGAGAATATACAAGGTTAGGGTCTACTTGTGGATATCATATTTTTTTGATGATATCACCACAATTTTTGGGCTTCAAAAACCTATCATTTGTTGGAGATATGTGGAATCGAGGGAAAGATACAATTCCTAGTTTTGATGACGCCTTATCCTACTTACAAAATTCAATTTAATAAAAAAAGGGGAGCTCAAACCGATCAGAATAGTGTTTCTTTATTTTTTTATGCATTTTTAGTATTTGACTATTCGGATGGGTATGTCCAACTTCACTGTTTGTAACTATTAATATTGCATTTTTAGTTTCCAGGTCAACCATCACATGAGCATTAAAGCATAATCCCCTCCCACCATGAAAAATTAAATTATGATCTTTATCTTTTGTATATGTGAACCATCCCAATGCATAGCTTGGAGATTTCCATGATTTCTGGTTAAATATTTTTGTATCCGGTGGCGTATGTAATCTCTTTAAAGTATCTGCTTTAAGAAATTTATGGTTATCTAACGGATATGTTCCCAAATGGACGAGGATGAATTTCGCCCAGTCCTTTATCGATAAGTGCAAAGAGCCAGTAGGTGCGAAAAAATTAGGGTAATCCGATCTGTATACGATAAAAGAACTGGATAGATCCCAAACATGCCCCCAGGGCTGTGATGATGCCTCTAAGTCAGCTGGGATCCCGTATCCAGCGGTTTTTATATCCAACGGTTGAAATAATTTTTCAGCTCTAAGACTTTCATAGGTTTGACCTGAAATTTTCTCCAGAATAGAACCAACTATCAAATAACCGCTGTTGGAATAGTGAATGACCTGCCCTGGAGGATTGATTAATTTGCTTTGTAAAGTTTTTTCTAAATACTGCAATCTGAAAATTTCCGGTGTAGATCCACGCTTATTATCAAATTCATAGTCAATGAGCCATGATGCCTTACCCTCTTTTAAGTTTTTTGGCAGGCCAGCTCGGTGTGATAATAATTGTTCTACAGTTATATTTTCATAATCTGGAAGCATATCCAAATCAGGAAATACATCTCGTAGTGTTGTTTCCCAACTTAAGCGCCCTTCTTCCACTAAAATTGCCGCTAAGGTGGCTGTAAATGATTTCGCACATGAACCGATCAGAAACTTATCATTTACTGTCAACCAATTTTCCGTTCCAGTTTCTCGGACACCCACTGCAGCAGCGGAGTAAAGTTTTCCATCAACGATGATAACGGCTGCCAATCCGGGTAGCCTTTCTTCAAGTCTGATAGAATTGAGTAATTCTGCAAGATCGGTATCACCGGACTTTTGCGTGACAGGTGCAGGAATGGCATCATAAGGCGGTGACATTGCGCATGCAACCAAACCTCCAAGACACAAAAAGTTCAAAAGGATTATGGCCAAACACTTATTAATCAATAAACCCATAAGTCGTCCTCCCATCGTATTTCGCCCAGAAGTCAAATTTCAGATAAATTGAGAATATACAACTTAAGGGCTCACTTGTGGATATCATATTGTTTTTGACGATATCACAACAAGTTTTGGGCTTTAAGAATCTGCCTTCTGTTGGAGGTACCGCAATTTATTTAAAGGTCAAACTCTTAACAATTGGTTCAGCTTTATCATGATATTTCCATGGGTGAGCGCATAGAAATATACATTTGCCATCCTTGTATACTGACACGAGAAAAGTCGTTATCGGTACGCTATTATCCCACAACCATTTAATATCTGTTTGATATGCTTTTGTGCCACACTTAAGCGTGATTTCTTGATTTGAAATAACTTTGATATTTGAACCAACATTCTCAAGCTCTTGAGCATAAATCTTTGGCCCGAAGTCTTCTAATTTTATACCCTCAGGGATATCACCAACAGAGGCGGAAAATCCGACATCTCCAGAGGTTTTCATTTTCATTACCTGGC
>CAMYNZ010000364.1 GCA_947259865.1 uncultured Desulfobacterales bacterium
AAGCACCCGGTTTAACGGACTTTTCGCCAAAAGACCAGGTTAGGTATTGAAAAATGAGAATTAATTGACTATGCATAGCGGTGACCTGAGTTAATGTTGATGAATTCATAAAAAGTGAATTTCGAATGGCGCGCAATTCGACCTACAATATATTGATGTATTCCCATGACACCTATGGTCTCGGGCACATCCGCCGAACCATGGCCATCGCCTCCCAGTTGATCGGATCCAGAACCAACATTCTCATTCTTACCGGGTCTCCCATTGCCGGTCGCTTTGCGTTTCCGGAACAGATAGATTTTGTCCGCATCCCGGGCATGATCAAAAAAACCAAAGACGAATATCTTCCCCTTTCCATAAAAATTAATCCCAAGCACGCGCTCGATATCCGCAAAAATATCATCACGGCAACCGCTAAAACCTTTCAACCCCATCTGTTTCTTGTCGACAAAGAGCCCCTGGGATTAAAGAAAGAGGTGCTGCCGACCCTTCGATGGTTAAGACGCTGCCGGCCTGCTACGCGGACCATTTTGGGTCTGCGGGACATCATGGACGACGCCGAAACCGTTCGCCATGATTGGGAGGCCAAAGGGATCTACGGGGTCCTTGAAAATCTTTACAGTGAAGTCTGGATTTACGGTAACAGAGAATTCTATGATCCGATCCAGGAATATGCCATATCGGAATCGATTAGCAGGAAGATTCATTTTACCGGATATATCCCCAGAAAAGTGCCCAATAAACATGTCGTCCAAAACACACGCAAGGAACAAGGTCTAGAAAAAACCGATAAACTGGTCGTGGTTACGACCGGGGGCGGTGGCGATGGCTATCCCGTAATGGACAACTTCCTTTCTATGCTCGAATCCCAAAAACGCTCCCCTTCGTTTAAAAGCATTCTAATCACGGGCCCGTTTATGCCCAAGAATGAAAGAAAACAGGTATTCAAGCGCGCCCGCAAACTGGGTGTCAGAACCTTCCATTTTTATCGTGGTATGGAAAAGATTTTTGCTGCCGCCGATCTGGTTGTCTGTATGGGCGGTTACAACACCTTATGCGAAACGCTATCCCAGGGAACGGTTTCTTTGATCATTCCCAGGGTAAATCCCCGCAAGGAACAACTCATCCGCGCCAAGGCATTCCACAAACATCACCTGGTTGATTACATTCCCTGGAACACACTTTCACCGCAAATTATGGGCAAAAAGGTTTTTGAGCTCTTGGAGTCATCCGATTCCTTTAACAGGGCTATATCCGAATTCAAGCTGACAGGTATCGAAACCATGGGCCGCCGGCTTCAGGCTTTTCGGTGTGGTAGGCTATGAATGCCCCTGAAATTCCTGTGCTGGGTATGATCCTAAAGGGATATCCGCGGATTTCAGAAACCTTTATATCCAATGAAATCCTTTTGCTTGAAAAACTGGGTTTTAACATCCGCATCATCTCCATGCGCCAACCCCGCGAATCTTTCAGCCACCAAAGTGTTAAGCGGATAAAGGCTCCGGTAGATTATTTGCCGGAGACGCTTTTGCTGCCCCTGCCCCGGTTTTTGTATCATAATATATTACTGGCTCAAAAAAACCCGTCAGTCTACGCTGCTGCACTCAAAACAGCATGGCGAAGATTTCTCAGGACGCGTAAAATAGCCACCATAAAACACTTGCTGCAGGCCGGCTATCTGGTTAACCATCTTTCACCGGGTCGGGAAATTGTTCATTTCCACGCTCATTTTGCACATTCACCAGCCTCGGTGGCAATGTTTGCCAGTCAACTCAGTGGAATTCCTTTTAGTTTTACGGCCCACGCCAAAGATATCTATACCTCTGATCCGCGGCAACTTAGCGAGAAAATTGATTCAGCCCGGTTTGTGGTGACCTGCACCGAATACAATCGTAACCATCTTTTAACAATTGCAAAGGGAGCTGCCACTTCTATAGGCCGTGTTTACCATGGTACAAATCTCAGCCTGTTTACCGAAAAAAAAATAGAATCGCCTGCATCCCCTTACCACGTTTTGACGGTGGCGCGCTTGACAGCCAAAAAGGGGTTACCGACCGTATACAGGGCGCTGCGAATCTTATGCGATCGCGGGATTCAATTACAGCATACCCTGATAGGGGATGGGGATCAGCGCAAAAAGATTTTATCTCTAATCAAAAAATTGAAGCTTAATCATTTTACCCGCTGGCTGGGTACCCAGCCCCACAACGTTGTTCTGGAGCATTACCGGCACGCCGATCTTTTTGTGCTGGGCTGTGAGGTGGCCCCCAACGGCGATCGAGACGGTATTCCCAATGTCCTGCTGGAAAGCATGGCCATAGGCGTTCCGGTGGTGGCCACCCGCATATCAGCGATTCCGGAACTGGTGCAGGACGGCAAGACCGGTCTGCTGGTACCTCCGGGTTCTCCACAACAAATGGCCGACGCCATGCTTCGTCTTTTAACCGAACAGGAATTGCGACGTAAGGTTATCGAGGCCGGACGTGCACGCATACTCCAGGAATTTGACGGCTCGGTTCTTATCGGAGAGCTTGCTGCGATCTACCGGCAGGAAATTAAAGAATTCAGGAATATATGATCTGGGTTGAAAGAGGTTTAGGGTTCAAGGTTTATAAAAAGAAGCTCAAAGCTCAAGGCTCAAAGCTGAAAGCGGAACAAGAGATCTAAAACCTTGAACGTTGAACGGGGAACCCGGAACCGCTCAATTGCGGTATAAGTCTTTGGGGTTGATTAATTTGTGTTATGAATATTTGTTTTTACGCTCCTTTTAAACCCATTGGCCACGAACATCCGTCAGGGGATCTGGTGATTGCCTCCGGCCTCTATGAATTTCTATCACGCCGGGGACACAAGATACGGCTTGCGAGTAAGCTGCGTGCACGCTGGATATTCTGGAAACCATGGCGCCTGCCCTACTTTTTGTGGGAGCGCCGCAGAGTAATGCGGCGCTTTTCTCGAAACAATACAGATCTTTGGTTAACGTATCATTCTTATTATAAAGCGCCTGATTTGCTGGGCCCTTCGGCAACCAACCGTATCAATATTCCCTATGTAATTTTTCAGGGCATTTTTTCAACCAAACGCAAACGGGATATCAGAACCTGGCCCGGCTTTTCTCTGAACAAATGGGCCCTGAGTGCCGCCGATCACGTTTTTACCAACAAAAAAGTGGATTTAATCAACCTCGGGCGGATTTTGCCGTCGCACCGACTGACGTATGTGGCCCCCGGTATCTTCCCTGAGAATTTTTCATTTGATAAAAAAGCCCGGGATGAGATGCGCAATGAGTTGGGTATCGGAGATGAGCCGGTTGTTCTTTCAGCGGCCATGTTCCGACCGGGTGTCAAAACCCAGGGATTGGAGTGGGTCATTAAGTCCTGCGGCAATCTACTCCGGCAGGACAGCCGGTTTCATCTGCTGATAGCCGGCGATGGTAAAGAGAAAACCCGGCTGCTGAATTTGGCAGAGACGAACCTGGGCCCAAGGGTGCATTTTGTCGGTAAAATTCCAAGAGAAAAGATGTACAAATTTTACAGCGCGGGGGATCTTTTCGTTTTCCCGGGAATAAAGGAAGGGCTGGGAATGGTTTTTCTGGAAGCTCAAGCCTGCAGTCTTCCGGTTGTAGCGTTTGCCAATGAAGGAATCCCTGAGGTCGTCAGGGACCGGGAAACGGGTTTTCTAGTACCCATGTATGCCTCTGATCCGTTTGACCGAGCGATTGCGAACCTTTTGGCAGACCGGGCCCTCAGACAAAAAATGGGGAAGGCAGCCCGGGCCTATGTGCTGGACGAACATGATTTGAACCGAAATTATCAGAAGATGGAGAAGGTACTGAGGCAGCCCGGGCCTATGTGCTGGACGAACACGATTTGAACCGAAATTATCGGAAGATGGAAGAGGTACTGAAAAAAATGAACATCGAACATCGAACGTCCAACATCGAATGTTGATGAATTCGAAAAAAAGTTAAAAACCTCCCTCTCCCTTGATGGGAGAGGGCCGGGGTGAGGGTGAATTGGATGGAATTACAGCTTTTCATACCCCCTCCCCTTAATCCCCTCCCGCCAGGGGAGGGAAAAATTGACTTATTACGAAACCATCAATGTTGAATATTGAGGCTTATCTGCGAGACACAAGACGATGGACAGAGCTCAGTAAATGGTCAACCATAATCCCATAATCCGATTCGGATTGCTGCGTCATGCCCGTACCGTGTGGAATCAGGAAAAGCGGATACAGGGTCAAAAAGACTCCCCCGTCACTTCGGAGGGCCGGAAACAGGCCGCAGTATGCGGAAAAATTCTAAAATCCTTATCCTGGCATCGGATTCTTTCAAGTGATAGCGGTCGTGCAATGGAAACGGCCCATATCATCAATACATATCTGCAGGTTTCGATCCTGCATGACAGCCGTCTGCGCGAGCAGGATTGGGGACACTGGGCCGGCAAAACCCTTGGCAGCATCAACAAAAAACCCTCCCGGGAATTGGCGGCTCAGGCAGGAAGCGGATGGCGTTTTTGTCCGCCGGGAGGTGAGGATCGTCTCGCAGTCTGGCAGAGAAGTCAGCAGGCGCTCAAAGAAACGGCGAAAAAGCAGCCCGGAGCCAGATTTTTAGTCGTTACCCATGAGGGTGTGATTAAATGTCTCGTATATCGACTTAGCGGTCGGCGGTTTTTACCGTCAGAGCCCCAAATAATTCAGCCCAATCATCTGCATTGGCTTTCTTATGATGGCGACAAGCTGCGGGTGGAGGAGTTGAATGCTTTGGCTCTGTATTGAGTCGGGGAAACTGGGAAACGGAGGGACGGGGAGACGGGGAAAGGGAGAACCGGAGAGACGGCGAAACGGCGAATGGGGGCACTGCACATGAGCAATAGA
>CAMYNZ010000365.1 GCA_947259865.1 uncultured Desulfobacterales bacterium
TTTGCATTTTACTGTTCGGTAACATGCTAAGCGAATAAAAAGGGAGGGGCCCCGGGTAGTAAACGAGACAATGTTTCACCATTTAGCAACTGCCTCTTAATCCGCAGAATGCAAGCATTATTCTGATCATTTAAGTCGGAATGGTGAATCTATTTAAATGCTTCACATCCAAGCGGATCATTGATTATCCGCGGTGGTTTCTGATAGCTGCTTCAGGATGTTTTCGAGTTTTTCCAGTTCTCTGCCGTAGCCGGCCCAATCCCCTTCCCGCAGATAATTCTTGGCTTTATTGTAGTATTCCAGGGCCCGGACGCCGAGTTCGGAAATCTCTTCTGTTGCGGGCATTTCAGCAACTATTTCTTTTCTGGAAGTTACCCCACCTTGCAGGACTCGACGCAAGGCCCGGTCAAGTCTTTCCTCCATGGCAACCCGGTTGCCGAGGGCTACTATGACCCTTTTCAGTTCAGGCAGGGCCGCGGTCCTTGCAACCCCACGCGGAGCGGTTCGGGTTGCCTGCTGTTGCCGGAGCTTGCCACCGGATTGGGGCGTCGTTGCTTGAAGCGCCTGTTTGCCCTCCTGTTTGGCCTCCAGATAAATAGGCTCGACATAGATAAATGAGTTACTCACCGGAATGGCCAATAGATTGCCCCGGATGACCCTGGAACCGCGCTGGTCCCACAGGCTGAGTTCCCGGGAAATTTCGGTCTGCTGATCCACCCGGGCTTCAATCTGCATGGGGCCATACACCAGCTTATCCTTGGACAGTTTATACACCAGGAGTGTGCCGTAGTGCGGCAGATCGCTCCTGGCCGCCAGCCAGCCGATCATGTTGTCCTTTTTGGACGGGGTATAGGGAAGCATCAGGAGAAACTCCTCCTTATCCTCTTCCGGCAGTTTTATGATGATATAATAAGGCTTCATCTGCTGCCGGTTATCCCCGTACATCTCATCCGGCGGTTCCCACAGGTCCTCCTGGTTGTAAAATACCTGGACGTCCTGCATGTGATACTTGCTGTATGTATCCACCTGGATCTCAAAAAGGTCCATGGGGTAGCGGATGTGCTTTTTCAGATCAGCGGGCATTTCATCCAGGGGTCGGAAGAGTTTCGGAAATATCTTTAAATAGGTCCTGAGAATAGGGTCCTGCTTGTCAATCATGTAATAGGTGACATCCCCGTTATAGGTATCGATGACGACCTTGACCGAGTTCCGGATGTAGTTGAGCCGCCGGTTCCCGAAACGACTTTTTAATCGTTGGGAATAGGGATACATGTTGGATATGGTATAGGCGTCCTGGATCCAGAAAAGCCTGCCTTTCGAGACCACCATATACGGATCGGTATCATAGGCCAGGAAGGGGGCGATGGCGTTGACTCGCCTGTCGATGCGGCGGTTGTACAAGATTCTGCTATCAGGAGAAAGATAGGTGGTGAACAATATTTGAGGATCCTGGAATTCAATGGCAAAAAGAAGTCGGCGCATAAAAGACGAGATGTGAACACCGCCTTTGCCCTGGTAAGTGGTGTAGACGTTTTTGTCTCCTTTGGGAAAATCAAATTCCTGGGCACTGGTCTTTATCAGGATATATTCATCCGTCTTTTCACCGTAATATATTTCCGGACGGTCTATTTTCAGGTTTATATCCGTCGTGGCCGGGGGCAGATCCTTTATCATCAGTTGCGGAAGACCTTCGCGGGTAACTTCATTTACGGGACTCATGGCCAATCCATAGCCGTGGGTGTAAGTCAAGTGCCGGTTGACCCAGGTCTTGGCTTTGGGCGGAAGCTGGTTGACCACCAGTTCCCGTGCGGCCAGCATGACCTGTCGATAGCGGTTATCAATCAGATAACGGTCCACGTCCACGTTGTTAAAATCATAATAAAGCCGTATGGCTTGGATTTGCCGGTAGGTCTGGAGCAGGGGGCGTTCATCCCATACTCTGATGTTCTGGATGGTTACCTCATGGTCTTTGATCTCCTCGGCGCTCAGTCTGTCATCGACATCAAAAGCGACCTCTTTGATATTGTTCAGATTATAGGCCTTGCGGGTAAAATCGATATTATAGGCTATGTAGGGAGATTCCCTGACCAGTTCATTGGGTTTGACCACGACCTGTTGCACCAGGAGCGGCACACCGTTAGACAGGATCAAAATGGCACCCACCCAGATGGCACCGCTTATCAGGAGCAGTTTGATACGGGTTTTGAAGGCGTTGTATATGAGAAATAGACACAACAAAAAGGAGATTACCATCAAGATCCTGAAGGCCAGAATCCTGACGTGGACGTCCGTGTAGCTCGCACCAAAGGCAGGTCCCTGGGTGGAATAGAGAAGACCGTAAACTTTTAAATAATAGCCCCAGGCAATTAGCAGGACAATAATTCCACCAAGCACCAGAAGGTGCTGGCCGACTTTTTTGGAGAGGTTGATCCTGGGTAAGGAAAGCGGTCTTTCCTCCGCCAACATGAATTCCCCGACAAACTGCACCCCGCCGTCTTTTATATACCATATGACGGTCACCAGCCCGGCAAAGAGAAACAGGATAAGCAATTGTTCTCTGATAAACACGTAAAAAGGCAGGGAGAAAACGTAAAAACCAATGTCCCTGTCAAACAGAGGATCAGTACTGCCAAAAGGTTGCTGGTTCAGATAACTGAGCACCATATCCCATTCGGCCGAACCCCTTGAAGCAATAACAAAGCTAACGATCAGGATGCTGGCCAGAATTAAAATATTCAGGGATTTACCGGATACGGGCATTTCACCGATGTGAGTTATCCCTCGCTGGCCTGCGGGGTTAAAACGCTGGGCCGCGTAAAGGTTGACGGACAGGAGTATGATCATAAGAAACCAGATCACCCCGGCCAGCCCGAATCTGCCCAGCAACATGGTCCAGAAAACGGGCGCGAAGTTCAAATTCTGGAACCACAGCCAGTCGGGATATATGGATATAACAGCCCACAGCAAGAGAAGTATCAAAATTCCCAACACGATCGCTAATCTCTTCATATTCATAATGTTAGACTCCAAAGGGTTGACGGTTCAAAAAAGTTTTAAGTTTTAAGTGTTTATATGCCATTAACAAAATACTGTTCAGAGCAAAGATATTACCTTAAAAGAGCGGAAGTCGAGGGTGCGCAGATCCGCGGCGTCGAGGGCGAAGTCGTAATTAGCTACTGCGAGCCCTTGACAACAACGGAGGTGGCGTATCATCGGCTTTCCCATCGGGTAACCAAAATGAAGATTATATCCATATTTTATATCTCACCTCTTTGCTTATTAGCCGAAGTGGGTCTGGATCATCGTTTTCGATTGAAATGCTTACTTTAACCTAGTTTTCTTCATTTTGTTTACGCTCAATTGAGGTAATAAGGCTTACCAGCATTTAATGCAAGTGTCAAAATTTTTATCTCACATAAGGTGCGCAAAGAGAAAAACAGTATGGTATCTATTAGGAATCTTAGCGTCTTTGCGCCTTCGCGTGAGGCTAATTTAGGCAGCAGTTTTTATCACACGCGGAGCCGCAAAAAGCGCAAAGAAAAGAGAAAGCGTCCTTAGGCCCTGACGCGAGAACGTTATGGTGTTTTGCTGTCCGGGTCCGGAGGTGCGAGGGAGGATGATGGAATTGGACATGAGGCTCCCCGGGCCCCCGCACGTTCAATTCATGCGGGGACTGGAGATCTGGTGAAAGTGATTGAAAATAGCCTGTCGCCGTTCAAATCCGAACGGTGTCAAGATAACCATAAACCAACAGAAATAATTAATTCATAAACTAGGCTTTTAGGCGTCGCCTCTGAGCACGGTGGCATCATCCGGGATCTCGT
>CAMYNZ010000366.1 GCA_947259865.1 uncultured Desulfobacterales bacterium
GGCGAATAAATCCGCCAAAGATCTCCGGCGAATAAATCCCGCGCCGTGCCCGGTGGTATCGGCGGCATGACGCGACCCAAAAAAATTAAAAAAAATGATTGACATAAACATACCTTCTTGACTAAAAAAATCGGGAAATTTCTCGATTAAATCAATCGAGAAATATTTACAGGCGTGTTGCTGCAAAAAAAATACCTTTTTTTAAAAAAAAGGGTTGACAAAATACCCTTTTCTCGACTAAAAAGATCGGGAAATAATCCGAGTAAAAAAGTCGAGAAACTTCTTGACTTTTAAGGTCGGGAAGGTATTATTATGCTTAGGCCACAAAAAAAAGAACAATATGCGTTGCGGGCAATGTATGAGCTTGCCAAGCATGAAGGCCAAGGGCCGACAAAAATTTCTGAAATTGCCCAGGCGCAGTCTATTCCATTACGTTTTTTGGAGGTTATTCTCAGTCAGCTTAAAGGCAGTGGGTTTATCGATTCCAAACGCGGCTTCTACGGCGGCTACTATCTTGTTCACCCGCCGGATAAAATTTCCGTAGGAGATGTTATGCGTTTTCTGCAAGGACCTGAAGATCCGAGCCAATGTACCGCCTGCATATCCAAAACCGCTTGCCCATTGAATAATAACTGTGCTTTTGCGCCGATGTGGCAAAAAGTTAAAGCCGCCATCTACAAGATTTATGATGAGACCACCATCAAAGACCTGCTTGACAGTACAACCGGTTAGGGGTTGAGAATTATACAGCAAAAATAGTGAAAAAAAATTCTGACAGGGATAAGGATTGAAACATGGACAAGGGTAGATCGGGGTTACGAGTCGCTGGAATTTTTGTTGCAGTTGCGATGATATCAATCTTTTCAATGGGGCTGGGGGTGCGCGGTGTCCCGTCATCATCAGATGACGCTGCCAGTGTGCGCGCGGATATCATTACCATTGACTATCTCAAAACTTTCGGAAAACTTGAAAGGCCGGCCGTTTTATTTCTGCATGACAAGCATACCGCAGCGCTGGAAAAAAAGAATAAAGACTGCGCAACCTGCCATCTGTCCGAAAACAATCGACTTGTGCCTAAATTCAAACGTCTCAAGGAGACCAACAAAACGGAGGTGATGGATATTTTCCACACTCAGTGCATCACGTGTCACCGGGAGACGGCGGTCAACGGCGAAAAGAGTGGACCGGTTTCCTGTGGCGATTGCCACAAGGAGGAGATTACGCTTCGTTCTTCAAGACAGCCCATGGGTATGGATAAATCCCTTCATTATCGCCACGCTAAAGCACAGGACAATAAATGCGAAAAATGTCATCATGCCTATAACGAAAAAACCCAAAAGCTTTATTATGACCAAGGAAAAGAAGGCACCTGCCGCTATTGCCATGCAAAAACCACCGAGGAGAAAAAAATTTCCATGCAGCTTGCCGCGCATTTGTCCTGTATCGACTGCCACCGAAAAACACTCGAAAAAAACAAGAATGCAGGACCGGTCAATTGCGGCGGCTGCCATGATTCTCAAGAACAAAAAATGATCGAAGTGGTTCAACAGGTTCCCCGCATTAAAAGAAATCAGCCGGATGTCGTCTTTGTTAACAAGATAGGACCCGAAAAAAAGATATCCCATCCTAAAATTGAAGCACGCATGCAGGCTGTTCCATTCAGCCATGCGGCCCATGAAGATTATAACGACACCTGTCGGGTTTGCCATCACGCGGATTTGAATGCCTGCGCCGGCTGTCACACCCTGACGGGATCAAAAGAAGGAAAGCAGGTCAAGCTTGAACAGGCCATGCATAAACTGAAAGCCGAGCAAAGTTGCCTGGGCTGCCACCAAATCAACCAGCAAGAAAAACAATGCGCCGGCTGCCATGCCTCGCTGGAGCAACGGCGCAAAAAAGGAGAACAAACCTGTCGTACCTGTCATGTGACGCCTTTAAACAAAAACAGCGGCAGCGCGTCACGGATCGATGAAAAGGCACGGGCGGCCAAAGTGTTGGATTCGCGGATTGCCGTAACTGCAACTTATAAGGATGCAGATATACCCGAAAAGGTGGTTATCGATGAATTGGTCGATCAATATAAACCGGTCGATTTGCCCCACCGAAAAATCGTGCAGACCCTGGCAGACAATATTAAGGATAATAAATTGGCCAAATATTTTCATAGCGATGTCGGTACGATTTGTCAGGGCTGCCATCACAACAGCCCTTTATCCACCAAACCGCCGAAGTGTGGCAGTTGTCACGGTCGACCTTTCGATCCCGATCAACCTTTAAGACCGGGTTTGATGGCCGCCTATCACAGTCAATGTATGGAATGCCATAAGGAAATGGGAATTAAAAAACCGGTGGCCACCGATTGTGTCGGATGCCACAAGAAAAAATAAACCTAATTTTATTCATGAAGGTGCTTTTATGTCCATATCACGCAGAAAGTTTCTTGGCTGGTTAACTGCTGCAGGTTTGAGCACGACAGTGACTAAAGCGGCCGGTGCCGCTTCAACAAAACATTTCACCGGTTATCCAGATAGTGTCGGAGTTCTGTTTGATAACACGCGCTGCATCGGCTGCCGGAAATGTGAGACCGGCTGTAATAAGGTAAACGACTTGCCGGCCCCCGATCAACCGTTTGATGATCTTACCGTGTTGGACGGGCAGCGGCGCACGGATGCCAGGACCTATACTGTGGTGAACCGCTACGATCAGGGTAACCATCCCAGGGGCCCTTTATACCGCAAAATACAGTGCAATCACTGCCTCGAGCCTGCCTGTGCATCCGTCTGTTTTGTCCGGGCCTTTGCCAAAACCACAATTGGGGCTGTGACCTACGATGAAACCGTTTGTGTCGGCTGCCGTTATTGCATGATCGCCTGTCCTTTTGAGATACCGACTTACGAATACAACAAAGCGCTCACGCCCCGGGTGATGAAATGCACCCTTTGTTATCCGCGGATATCCAAAGGCCTGCTACCCGGGTGTGTAGAATCCTGCCCCACCGAAGCGCTGACTTACGCAAAGCGCGATGATTTGCTGCGGATTGCCCGGGATCGCATCCGCAGATTTCCCCAGCGCTATGTGGATCATATCTACGGTGAGCACGAAATGGGCGGAACGAGCTGGTTGTACCTTTCTGCCGTCCCCTTTCGCCAAATCGGCATGCGGGAAGATCTCGGCATAACACCCGCCCCTGAACTTACTGCGGGCGCTCTGAGCGGGGTACCCATTGTCGTGGGTATGTGGCCCGTGCTTCTCACCGGAATCTATGCCATTTCAAAAAGAAAAGAAAAGATTGCCAGTCAAGAGAAAGCCCTGGCAGTGACCACGGCTGTGGAACAGGCTGAGGCTGCGGCGGAGGCCAAACTGGCCGAAGCGCTGGCTCAGGCCGACGAAGAGAAAAAGAAGGCCATCGAAAGTGAGGTGCAAAAAGCCCTTGAAGCAGCCGCGCGACCAGAAACTGAAGAGGCTGAAAAGTCTGAAACTGAGGAGGATTCCTGATGTCCGAAGATACTGCAGCAACCGGCAAATCCTATTTTACACTGTTTAACATAATTGCCGGACTTATCGTTATTATGGGGCTGGTTCTCACTGCCATTCGGTTTACAGGGGGATTGGCCGCAACCACCAATTTGTCCGATTATAACCCCTGGGGGTTATGGATCGGGTTTGATTTGCTGGTCGGTGTTGCCCTGGCGGCCGGAGGCTATGTCACATCTGCGGCGGTCTATCTTTTTGGAATGAAAAAATATCATTCCGCAGTCCGACCCGCTATCCTGACCGGTTTTATAGGTT
>CAMYNZ010000367.1 GCA_947259865.1 uncultured Desulfobacterales bacterium
TCGGTATTACTTCATACGGTGCATATATCCCGCGGTTAAGATTGAATCGGATGTCTATTTTCCAGGCGATGGGATGGTTTGCCCCGGCCATTGTGATGGTGGCCCAGGGAGAACGATCCATGTGCAATTGGGATGAAGACGCGGTCACCATGGCAGTAGCCGCTTCGCGCGATTGTCTGCGCGGCCAGGATAAACAAAAACTTGATGCACTTTATCTAGCGTCTACAACGCTGCCGTTTGCCGATCGACAAAATGCAGGTATCGTATCAGCAGCGCTCAACCTCAAAGACGAATTGATTACTGCGGATCATACGTCTTCTCAGAAGGCGTCGACCACGGCCCTGATCACAGCCCTTGAATCTGTAAAAAGCGGTGACCGACAAAACATTATGGTTACCGCGACGGACCGCCGCGAGACCAAAACCGCTTATTTTTATGAAATGTGGTTCGGCGATGGCGCTGCCTCTCTGATTGTAGGGGATACGAATGTCATTGCTGAATGCAAGGGCTCCTACTCCATATCCCGTGATTTTGTGGATCATTACCGCGGTTCCGATAAAAAATACGATTATGTATGGGAAGAACGCTGGACCCGGGATGCCGGCTATGGTGTTATCATCCCGGAGGCAGTCAACGGTCTCTTTGAAAAATTGGGAATAACCATGGATGATGTCGACAGGCTGATGTATCCCTGTTTTTTTAAAGGGGATCATCGTAAAATTGCCCAGGGGCTTGGCGCCTCTCCCGACAAGTTGGTGGACAACATGCATGAGGTCTGCGGCGAAACCGGTACCGCGCATTCATTTATGATGTTTATTTCCGCCCTTGAACAATCCAAGCCGGGTGACCGTATTTTGATGGTCGGTTTCGGCCAGGGTGCCAATGCCCTGTATTTTGAGGTAACCGAGAACATCACCCGGCTGACGGAAAGAAACGGGGTTGCCGGATCACTGGCCACCAAAAAACCGGTTGATAACTATCACAAGTGGCTTAAATTCAGGGGTTTGATCGATACGGAAATGGGAATCCGCGCCGAAGCACCCACCCAAACCGCCACTTCGGTTTTATGGCGCAAAAATAAAATGATCCTGGGGCTGGTGGGCGGCCGATGTCGTAAATGCGGCACCCCTCAATATCCGAAATCGGATATTTGTGTCAATCCCGGCTGCGGCGCTTTTCACAGCCAGGAAGATTATGAATTTGCCGATGTACCTGCCAAGGTCAAAACCTTCACCGGCGATATGCTGTCTGTCTCCGTCGACCCGCCGGCAATATACGGCATGGTTCAATTTGAAGGCGGCGGACGAATCGTCACCGATTTTACTGATTGTGAACTTGATGATATAAAAGTTGGACTGCCGGTGCAGATGGCCTTTAAATGCAAAGGTGTGGACAAAGACCGCGGTTTTGTCAATTATTTCTGGAAGGCCGTTCCGGTCCCCGGTGCAATCGAAGCCATGGACCAGATCCGGTTTGATGACCGGGTGGCCATTGTCACCGGCGGCGGCGCGGGGCTGGGAAGGGTATATGCCCTGGAACTGGCCAAACGCGGTGCCAAGGTCGTCGTCAATGATTTGGGCGGTGCCGGGGACGGTTCGGGGAAAGGATCCAAAAGCCCCGCCGATAAGGTTGTCGAGGAAATAACGTCATCCGGCGGCCAGGCGGTGGCCGCCTACGACAGTGTCACCAGCGTGGCGGGTGGAGAAAACATCGTAAAAACGGCCCTGGATGCTTTCGGTCGGGTGGATATTCTAATTAACAACGCCGGCATCCTCAGAGATAAAAGCTTTTTGAAGATGGCGCCTGAAAACTGGCAGGCGGTCCTGGATGTGCACCTGAACGGCGCTTACAACGTAACCCGACCGGCCATGCGTGCAATGAAGGACAACGGTTATGGCCGCATCGTTCTGACGACCTCGGCTGCCGGGCTGTATGGGAATTTCGGCCAAACCAATTATTCAGCGGCCAAAATGGCACTGGTAGGGTTGATGAATACCCTCAAACTTGAAGGACAGAAGTACGACATAAAAGTGAACACCATTGCGCCCATAGCGGCTTCCCGGTTAACCCGGGACGTCATGCCGCCGGATTTTTTTGAGAAAGCCAAACCGGAATTCGTGGCCCCCGCGGTTATGTATCTTTGCAGCCAGGATTGCAAAGAAACCGGTGCCATTTTAAACAGCGGCATGGGTTATTTTAATCGGGCGGCAATAGTGACCGGTCCCACGGTTCAGCTGGGAGATGCGGATAATCCGCCCACGCCCGAACAGATTTACCAAAACTGGGATAAAATAAATGCCATGGACGGGGCCAAAGAGATGGAGGACGCCAACAGCGCCATTTTGACCCTGATTGCGCCACCCGGTCCCGGAACCGGCGCAAGCGACCCCGGTGACTAGCCACAGGGTGATGATGAGGCAATGATTGTAAAGAAGAAATAGACAATTTAAGATTTTGTTGTTTTTTAAATATTGACTTGCTGGAGCATTGTGTTGGAGTGGTGTAGTATTGGCAAAAGCAATCGTTACGAGTTACGCGTTGCGTGTTCGATCTTTCAACCCGTAACTCGAAACCCGCAACTCGCAACAGTCGTCGACCACTCCATTATTCCGAAAACATATGAAATTTAGTACGAATTAATTGATAAATTAACCCTAAAAAATAAACCTCTACCGAGGAGGACCATCATGGCTACAGGTATAAAAGATAAAGTTGCAGTTATCGGTATGGGATGCACCCGCTTCGGAGAACGCTGGGATGTGGGCGCAGAAGAACTCATGGTCGAAGCCTTCCTGGAATGTATAACCGATGCCGGGATAGAAAGTAAAGATATCGGCGCCGCCTGGTTGGGTACCTGCTTTGACAGTATCAACGTAGGCAAGAGCGCGCTGCCGTTGTCGATGACGCTGCGACTGCCGATGATACCGGTAACCCGGGTTGAGAACTTTTGTGCTACCGGTACCGAAGCTTTACGCGGGGCCTGTTACGCAGTTGCCTCCGGGGCTTATGACATCTGTCTGGCCCTGGGTGTCGAAAAACTCAAAGACACCGGCTACGGCGGGTTGCCCAGTTTTACCGGGTCGGATTCCGGCAGTTTAACCTGGCAATGGTTTCCCAACATGACAGCGCCGGGGTCATTTGCTCAGCTGGCCAGCGCCTATGCCGCCAAGCATAAGGTGCCCGATCAGGATTTAAAGCGGGCCATGGCCCACGTTTCCGCCAAGAGCCATGCCAATGGCGCCTTGAATCCCAAGGCGCACTTACGAAAGGTGGTCAGCGAAGAACAAATCATGGCCGCTCCGATTATTGCCCACCCCCTGGGACTGTTCGATTGCTGCGGTGTCAGCGACGGCGCTGCCTGTGCAATTGTCACAACCCCTGAAATGGCCAAAAAGATGGGTAAAAAGGATTTTATCACCGTCAAGGCCCTCCAGCTGGCGTTAAGCAGTGGTGAAGAGATCGGTTACAACGACTGGGACGGTGATCATTTCATAACCACCAGTAAATGCAGTACCCAGGCTTACAAGGAAGCGGGTATCACCGATCCCAAAAAGGAGATCAGCATGATGGAGGTCCACGACTGTTTTTCCATCACCGAACTTGTCACTATGGAAGATCTTCATATCTCCGAAAGGGGGAAAGCCTACCGCGATGTTATGGACGGGGTGTATGACCGTGACGGCAAAATCCCCTGCCAGGTGGACGGCGGTTTAAAGTGCTTCGGCCATCCGATCGGTGCCTCCGGGCTCAGAATGCTGTATGAACTGTATCTGCAGTTTCA
>CAMYNZ010000368.1 GCA_947259865.1 uncultured Desulfobacterales bacterium
GCGGGCCCGCATGCGGGGGGAGACCGAACCCGAAGTCGATCCGGATCAGCGATTTGATTACTCATTTGCGATTGTGGATCAGTGGGAGCCGAATGCATTTGCTGCTCCGGGCGGATTTGTATATGCTTCACGGGGACTGCTGGCCCTGACCAATAATGAAAATGAACTGGCCAATGTCATCGGCCATGAAATCATGCATGTCAGCCAACGTCATACGGCCAAACAAATGGCTAAAGCGCGAGTGCCGAATTTGCTGAGTATACCCGGTCGAATGGCCGGGGTGATCAGCGAGAATATCGGCAACCTGATTAACGTACCGGTAAATGCCCTGGGCGGGGCCTATATTGCGAAACACGGCCGCGGAGACGAATTCGAAGCCGATCAACTGGGGCAACAGCTGGCCGCCCGGGCCGGTTATGATCCCCAGGCCATGGCAACTTTTCTTGATCGGTTAGGGCAGACCGCTGAAATTATCAGCGGTGAGAAACACCGGCCCGGTTTTTTTGACACCCACCCCAGCACCCCTGACAGGGTCACGCGCGTTTCGAGGGACGCTCAAAAAATTAAATGGGAGCGTAAACCTGCCGTTGTCGGAGATACAGGCGCATATTTACGCCAATTGGATGGATTATTGCTGGGTGTGGATCCGGCCTTTGGGGTATTGCGCGGACGCAAGTTTCTACATCCGGTTCTGGATATTTCCGTTGAGTTTCCGCCTGATTGGTCAGCCGTCATCAATCGCTATGCGGTCGTTGCCATAGCGCCCGAAAAGGACGGGGTGCTGACACTTGGACTCGGGGGTGAGAATGTCGAACCCCGGGAGGCAGCAGGAGTTTTTGAAAGGGCGCTGTATGACCAACACCGCGTCAAGCCGACGCGTTCGGAATCGGTAAAAATCGGCACTTTTCCGGCCCATTTACTGCTCTATACGGATACCAGCGGTAAAGAACCCATGCATATGGCCTTCCTGTGGGTTGCCTACCATAAAATTGTTTATCGTTTTATTGGTCTGGCTCCGGAAAAGTATCGCGAGAATCTGCGATCGTCTGCATTGAGTTTCCGACCCATAACCGCAAAGGAAAAATCATCCATCAAAGAACGAAGGTTGAAAGTTGTGACTGCTCATGCCAACGAAGGCTTGTCCCATTTGTCCAAACGCACCGCCAACGTGTGGCCGCTCAAAGCCACTGCGGTGGTGAACGGCATTGATGCAGATAAGCCCCTAAAAGAAGATCAGTTGATAAAGATTGCGGTTTCAAAACCTTTCAAAGGTCCACTGGATTAAGCTCAGTAAAGACAAATGGTAATATATCCTCGACGGTTTTTAAATTTTTTAATTTTATTTCTGATCCTGTCACCTCCACCGCCGGTATGGGCCGACTGGATCAACCTTACCGGAGCACAGAGTGCACCCAATATCGCTGAAATCCATGTCCAGGATGACCAGGTTCGATTGGAGCTGGAAATCTACATTGGCGATATTGAAAAATTTATCGATTTGCTACCGGATGATTTTCTCAAGCAAGCCGGTGTGGAGCCTCCGCCGCTGAAAGAGCGCCTGAAGCGGTTTTCAGAAGAAAATTTCAGATTCATAAATGACGATCAAAAATATTTGCAGGCCGAATTAAAACGGGTCGAGCCACGGATGCGCAAAGATCGGACAAACCCATTTGCCGGTATGATCAACCCGTACACGATGCGGCCGGTTCCCGGACCACCTGCAGACAAGCGGGTCCTATATGCTGAACTAATCTATCCCCTAAAATCAAAACAGAAAACTCTGACAATCTTCCCTCCCCTCGATAAAAGGGGTCTTCCAGCCGTCTCCATCGGATTTGTTGCCTACCACAAAGGAGTGCCGGTGGTGGATTACCGATATCTGTCCGAGCCGGCCAGACTGCTCCTGGACTGGGAAGATCCCTGGTACAGCAAATTTGAGAGCAAGGCTTTGAAACGCTGGCAGCAATCGGGGCTAATGACATTTCTATACGTCGAACCTTTCGAGGTACGGCACGAAACACTGGTGCGGGTCAAAGACCTGGCGGCCTGGCTGGACCCTGAACTACGGGGTGATGAATTCATCGAGGTGGATGAGTTTGAACCATTGAAGAAAAAGGTCGGCGAATTCCTTCTACAGCATAGCAAGGTACGGATCGACGGGAAGCAGCTGCGCCCCATTCTGGATCGAACGAGCTTTGTCAAATATACCATGACACGCACTTTTTTTATCGATCAGCCCGAGCGCATGCCGCTCAACACCGCAATGGTGGGGGTGATTATCACCTATCTCACGAAAAAAATACCGCAGCAGGTTACGGTCGATTGGGATCTATTTTCGGATAGAATTCAGAAAGTCCCGACCAGCGCGGTCGATCCGGCCGGACCGTTTCGCTCTTACGTCACCCCGGACGACAATGTGCTCACCTGGACTAATTTTCTGAAAACTTACAAAATGCCGACGGTTGCAAGAATTGTGGTGGATGAAAAACTCACCCGTTTGAAAATACCTGCCGGCAGCGTGTTGTGTTTGCTGGTCCTGGTGCCCCTCAGCCTGAGGTTCAGAAAGCATCGACACAACGCCAGGGCCATCGGCCTGCATTTGGGGCTGGCGGTGGTAGTGATCGCAGGAAGTATTCTGCTTTATCCCTATCTTAAAATCGCCGTGGCGAGACCTTCTGTAATGGTCCCGGATC
Organism: uncultured Desulfobacterales bacterium; assembly: GCA_947259865.1. Next base: position 2,694 of record CAMYNZ010000368.1, read on the forward strand.
TTACCAAAAAAGAAGCGGTGGTGATTCTGGATAATTTGCTCAAAAACATATATCGATCTTTTGATTTCCGCGAAGAAGAAGATGTGTACGACCGGTTGGCAACCAGCGTCTACGGTAATCTTTTGACCGATATCTATCTCCAAAACAGTAAATCCCTTGGTGGTGACCCAAGCCGGCGGCGCCCAGGCCCGGGTTGAAGAGGTCAAGATATTGGATGTCGATGTAAGCCGCCTCGACGGACGTCCCCTGGGCCTGATGTTTCACGCAAAATGGACGGCTATGGGAACAGTTGGACATTGGGGACACATCCACACCCGTGAAAATCAATACGAGGCCAATATTACCGTGGAGCCTTTAGATGGGGCCTGGAAGATCACCAGTCTGGAGCTGTTGGAAGAAAAACGAATAGATCCATACGGAAAAACTAAATCCTGAATTGAGTCTATTTTACAGCTTGTCATAAAAAATATGGAGAGGCGTCATTAATTCAGTAAAAAATCCGAAATTCGAATATCGAAATCCGAAACAAATCCAAATGACCAAAACCTCAAATTCAAAACAATACGATCTTGAAGATCGCACACTCACATTTTCAAAAAATGTAAGAACATTTGTGAAAAAATTGCCCAAAACGCTCTCTAATTTGGAGGATGGCAAACAACTTGTAAGATCAGCGGGATCAGTAGGAGCCAACTATATTGAAGCCAATGAAGCGTTAAGCAAAAAAGACTTCATGATGAGGATAAAAATTTGCCGGAAAGAAGCAAAAGAAAGTCGCTACTGGCTCAAACTTATCGATACGGTAGGCAGAGAGGACCTTGAGGAAGATCGCATCAAATTAATTAGGGAAGCCACTGAACTTATGAACATCTTTGGTGCTATTTTGCGAAAAAGTGAATAGTGTTTTTTATTTGTCATTCGAAATTTCGGATTTAGAATTTGTTTCGAATTTCGATATTCGGATTTCGAATTTAAGGCGTCATGTGTGTGTCTGCGGCTAAAATAATATTATGATTAATATTCAACAATTAGAATTCTACTACCGCGCGGAAGAATTTAATCTGCACATCCCTGAATTTCAGGT
>CAMYNZ010000369.1 GCA_947259865.1 uncultured Desulfobacterales bacterium
TAGAGGTTTCAGTATCTTATCGATGTACGGTCCTCGTCGATAGACAAAAAGGAGGTGATCTTAATTTCTAAGGACCATGATATAACCTAATGAAAACAGAGGAGAAAAAAGATGAAGAAACTAGGCTTTTTTATTGGGTTGGTGTTAATGTTAGGTTTCGGTTTTGAAGCCGTGGGAGCCGTGCTCGAATTCCACGGCGATATGAACAACCGGTTTTTGATCTACACCAACCACCAGGACTGGTTGAGAAACGAGCAAGTCGGAGTCATCGAAGATGATACCATCGAGGCTACTTACGCTGAGCTTAAGTACCGGTTCTGGTTTGAAGCTGCCGATGACGAAGGAGCTGTCAAAGGCGTGTATGCCTTCGAGATTGGCGGCATTCGCTTTGGTGAAGGCTCTGACGGCGATTTTTCCGGAGATGGCGTCGATGTGGAAACCCGTTGGGCCTATTTGGATCTTCAGACCCCGGGGGTCGACCCGAAAATGCGCTGGCGCACGGGCCTTGCGCCCTGGAAAATTAACTCATTTTTCTGGCAGGAAACCGCGACCGGCCTGACGGTTTACGGCGATGCCGGCGAAATGGTGGATTATCAAGCCGCCTGGATCCGGCCGCTGGACAATTTGAACACCAGCAGCGCCAACGACGAGCTGGAAGATCTGGACATCCTTTACGGCCGTGTGGACGTTATGCCGGTCGACATGCTCAAGATCGGCGTTTTCGGCCTTTATTTCGATAGCGATAATGGCGGTCCCGGCACGGTCGGTCCTCGGAATTGGATCGTCAAAAATTTTGACGATGTCGCCAACTTCGATTTTTGGACTGTCGGTCTGGACGGTAACTGGGGTTTCGGCAATTTCTTTTTCAATTGGGACCTGATCTATCAGGGAGGTGACATTGATGATGTCATCTGGACTCCCAACGCCCAGGCCGGCGACTCTTTTATCACCAGAACCGCCCCTGGCACCGACTTCGATCTGAGTGCCTGGTTCGGGCATGCCGACGCCGGCTACAAGTTCGGCATGCACAAGTTTACCTACACTTTCTGGTATGCTTCCGGGGATGATGATCCCAACGACGACGATTTTGAAGGCTATCTGGCCGTCGACCTGGATCGCGACGACAACATCTCCCTCTTCGAGGGACTGTATTCCGATGACAGCACCTACTTCACTGAAAGGCCTTACCTGCTGGACAAAGGCTTTGTCATGAACAAGCTGGCCTGGGATTTCCAGGTAACCGAAAAGTTAACCGTTGGAGCGGCCGGAATGTACATGATGACCGCCGAAGACATTGAGTACACCAACAACGTCGGCGGCGGCTTAGAGAAGGAGGATGCGGTCGGATTCGAGCTGAACGGCTACCTCAAATACATGCTTTACAAAAACGTCGAATTCAAGATCAATGCCGGCTACCTGTGGGCCGGCGATGCCCTGGATGCGTTTGAGACCGGCACCGACCGCGACGGCGATTCGGATCAGAATATTTTCGGCTCCAGCTTCCGCGTTCGCTATAAATTCTAGCTTGATTTGTTTTGGAAAAAAAGTGTAACAATCAAGGGCCGACATTCACGTCGGCCCTTGTGTTTAACCAACTGGTAAAGTCATGCTTTGCTCATAGATAAACTACCGAAAAGAGGTCGCTCATGCGAACAATGATTTCGTTTCTGCGCCAGATTGGAATAGTATGGATCTTCATGGTGTTGGCAACCCTGCCGGCCCCTGCGGCGGTGGAAGATGATATCGCGCATGATTTCGGTCCGCTGGCCGGATATGTGGTCATGAAAGAAAATACTGAATTCATCATCGATCTGGATGCCAGCCATGGCATACGCCTCGGCGATATTTTCGCGGTTGTCGGTCCGGGAAAAAAAATTGTGCACCCGGTGAGTAAAAAAGTTCTGGGCAAATTAGAAACCGTCAAAGGCATCTTGAAAGTCACCCGCCTGTCCGGGGGCTACTCGTTTACCCGGGCCCTGGATGGATCGCCGGCTATTAAAAGGGGCGATGCCATCCGCCGCTACGCATTGCTGCCGGCAATTTTCTGGGATTACAGCGGCAGCGGTGAGCCGATTTACGCCAAGCTGCAGCAGATGCTGCCCCAACTAAAATGGCGTGAATACCACCAAACCCAACAGCAGCGTCCATCCCAACCCAAACCCACCGCGGCCACCGCAGACGCCTTAACCTTTATTTATGCCCAGGATGAATTGGTGGTTCGCGATCCCGAATTCAAAGAGCTGCGCCGATATTCTTGGGGCTCGGCATCGGTGCCAATAAAAACGGCGCCGAAAGCACCGGTTGCGGCGGCCCCTGCGGCTCCCCGCCTGCCATCGACTGCCAAGGCCCCGGTTATCACGCCGGCATACAAACAGGTGCAACACATTGCCGAATTGCCAAATACGTCTTTGATGGCCGACTTTCTTTTCATTGACGGAAATTTATTGATCGCCTCAACAAACGGGACACTCATTGAGATTTTCAAAGTCACCCATGAGCTGGAGCCGGTGGGGTCAAGCAAACCACCGATCCCGGCTCAAGTCCTGGCTTTGAAATGGTGGGTTCCAACCGGCGCGGAAAAACCGCACTTGGCGGTAACGACCTGGGAGGACAATACCGTGGTCGGCCTGATTTTCAGACTGGACGGCAACCGGTTAAGCCTGCTTCCTACAAGAATTCCGCGAATTTTGGGTGCCTTTGACCTGGATACCGATGGATTGCCGGAAACCCTTCTCGCTCAGGATTTCAATGGAGAGACCTTTTACGGGGAGCGCATCACGACCCTGGAGCTAGTCGGCGGGGATACCCGCAGCAGATCGTTGGAAATTGCCCTGCCCCGACGGTTTCCGGTTTTAGGCAGCCTGCTGGCCGACCTGACCGGCGACGGCCAACTGGAAAACGCTTTTGTCCGCAACGGCAACCTTTATGTTTTCAACGGCAAACGGCGTATCTATAAATCAGTAAAGAAAATGGGCGGCACGCTGTCGTTTTTAACCTACGACGTCGATCCAAACTTTCAGGATTCAAAACCAGCTACGGCTGCTTTTGAAATATCCCCAGTGGCCGTGGATCTGGACGCCGACGGACATAATGAATTGCTGGCATCGGCATCGGAGCGCTCGATTTTGGGCAGCCTGCGGATCACATCCGGGCTGACCAAAGCCTGGATCAGTATCTTCAAATATGAAGACGGACGCTTTACCAGCGGCACTCTGGGCGAAGAACTTGAGTTGGCGCTGCAGGGCATCACACTTGACAAGCAACGCCTGTTGGTGGTGGCTACCGAGCCGGGAAGGGTCAATAGTGAAGGTGGCAAAAGCTATCTGTTGGCCTATTCACTGGCGCCTTAAACAGATAGTTGACAGCAGCACATTGGCATTTGCGGTCTAAAAAGTACTCTTGAGGCTGGGACGCAGATTTTCAACGAGCGCATAATCGATCCTGCAGGGCAATCCGCTCAACAAATTGCGCCACCTCTTTTCCCTGGGGCGTCGCCTTGGACAGCTTCTTCACAAGCGGATGTTCGGGAGCCAGGCACATAAATGTCGCGCCGAAAACGGTATCCTGTCGAGTCGTAAAAACCGGTATAATCTCATTGCTGTCCTCAACGGTGAAATTGATTTGAGCCCCGGCACTTTTACCGATCCAGTTTTTCTGCATGGTGGTCACTTTTTCGGGCCACCCCGGTAATTTGTCACAGTATAGCAGCAGATCCTGGGCAAACTCAGAAATTTTGAAAAACCATTGCCACAATTGCTTTTGACGAACCTGTTGGCC
>CAMYNZ010000370.1:0-1034 GCA_947259865.1 uncultured Desulfobacterales bacterium
AGGGCTTACACGGTTCCAACCGAACAGCATAATGCCCAGAAACGATGCTTCTAAAAAGAAGGCGGTGAGCACTTCGTAACCGAGCAACGGGCCGATAACATTACCCACTCTATCGGAGAATACCGACCAGTTGGTGCCGAACTGGTATGACATAACCACACCCGAGACCACACCCATACCAAATGTTACGGCAAAGATCTTGACCCACATGCGGTATATTTCTTCATAAATCTTGTTGCCGGTTTTTAACCAGCGCCACTCGACGACCGCCAACCAGCTGGCCAGCCCAATCGTAAAGGCCGGAAAAAGAATATGAAACGAGATCGTGAACGTGAACTGGATTCGTGCCAGTAGAACGGGATCGAAAATTTGGGACATGATTCAACCTCAATGTTCAGATTTTAGAAGACATGTTTATAGACAAAAATGAAAAATAAAGATAGACGTAATGTTTGTCAAGCATCCATTCTTTTGGGCTTCCTGATTTGTTCAACTGTGCGCTAAATGTAACAGAAATTTTATATCGAGCAAAAAACCCGATAAAGACCTTCCAGCTATAAAAGAGTTCATTGAAAAACCATCCATAGTGGATATGTTCGATACAGTGGAGTCGGTTAGCCGATTTGCAATAGGGTAGATATGGTCAGAAATTATTATGAGTAACCTGGTAACAAATATTTCGGAGTCTGGAACTCGGTCGCAAAAGACCTATTGGGCAGATCACCCCCTGCAAACAGAATTTTTGAGGGATCAACTCCCTATAATTGTCGCAGTCTTCATTGCGGGCATCATCGCCAGTTATCTGCAGCACGGTTATCTGGCGGGGGGTGATCTGCCTTTTTCCGTCGCCGGTGTCAAGGTTCCTATTTGGCATCTGCTTTGGATGGGATTCTGGACCGGCTACACCATGGCTTTGGTGGGAGAAGCCAGCGGTATTTTTTCCTTGCCTTAGTCCATGTCGGTTCTTCAGTTTACCAGCGTGGGGGTCAGCCCCACGGGTCTGATTACCACCTTTTTAAATCCATTTGGGGCCC
>CAMYNZ010000370.1:1093-4844 GCA_947259865.1 uncultured Desulfobacterales bacterium
TCGGATCGCCGATCGGGCCGTTTATACGGGTGTATTATCTTGATGATCCCAAACCATTCAAGGCGGTCATTGGCACCGCCTTGTTTTTGATGTCTGTGCACCTGATTGTACAGGTCACCCCCTGGTATCTTCGACGAACCGCGAGTCAAAGAGAATTTAAGGAAAAGTTTGACCAGATCATCAAAGAACGCATAAAAGCCGGAAAGGCACCGAGCGGTCTTCCCGACGATTTTAAAATTATTACTTTGGAAAAGTCTATTACGAAAGTAACTATCGGCTATTGGGGGCAGACCCAGACATTCAACGTGCCACTGATGGTATTAATCGGCTTCATCGTGGGGGTCGTGGCATCGGCACTGGGAGTGGGGGGCGGGTTTATGCTGGTTCCGATTTTGGTCACATTTTTTGGCTTGCCGATGTATGTACTGGTCGCTGCGACAATACCGTTTGTCATCGTACTTTCTTTGACAGGCCTGCTTTCCTATGCAGTAATCGTACCGTGGCTTAGCGGAGCCAGAGCCGCGCCCGATTGGAGCTTTGGCCTTTTTGTCGCCTGCGGGGCAATATTGGGGGCCTGGCTAGCTTCAAAGACGCAACGATACATTCCGGAAATGCTTCTAAAACCCATGTTGGGAGTGGTCACGGCGATTGTGGGGGCTTTGTATATGCTTAATTATTTTTGGCAACTACCATTCAAGGTTTAACGGTAACAAGATGGGAACAGTTAAACGAAAAGCAAACAAATTTCTGCCTTACCTGCCATTTCTAATTTTAGCGATCGCTTTTCTGGTTGCTGTTTATCATATAAAATACTACTGGTAGTCCAGCCTGATTTTGCGGCCATAAGAATTTATATGCAAAGTGGGAAAATTGATTGCGCTGGCGACTGTCCAAAGATTTACATTTTTACACCGCTAATCAACGGCCAGCTCTTCGGTGTATGCAGCAAAGTCAGGTAGTCGCTGTTCAAAGGATGTTTTTATTTTTTTAACGATATTTTTTTGCACCTGACGAACGCGCTCCCGGGATATGCCATAGCTGTCACCGATTTCTCTCAGGGTTTTCGGCTCATCTGAAAAAATGCGCAAATCGAAAATATCGAGCTCCCGGGGTGTCAATTCTTTTCGGAGTTCTGCGATCCCACGGTTTAGGATCGCCGTGATCTCCTTTCGCGAGACCATAGTTTCTACTGATTCTACAGCGGTTCTCAAGACCTCGATCATCTCGGTGTCTGAATCGCCTTTGACCGGCGCATTTAAAGAAACATCCCAACCATCCAGGCGCTGGTCCATTTCAACGATTTCTTTTTCAGATACTCCCAGCCTCCGGGAGAGAAGCTTGGGCTCCGGATCAAATCCCATATCGAGCAGTATCTGCTTTTCTTTTTTCAACTTAAAAAAAAGCTTGCGTTGTCCCTGGGTGGTTCCAATTTTAACCAGGCGCCAGTTATCCATTATGAATTTGAGAATATAAGCTTTAATCCAAAAAGAGGCATAGTATGAAAATTTCACATTTTTGTTGGGATCGTATTTCTTGGCCGCCTTTATCAAACCGATGTTTCCCTCCTGGATAAGATCCAAAAGGTTTTGCATCCATACCCGTTGATATTCCATAGCTATTTTTACTACCAATCTTAAATTTGCGGTGGTCAGTGCACTCACAGCCTCCTTGTCGCCGGTTTTTTGGAACCTCCCTCCCAATTCTTTCTCCTGCTCTCTGGTCAGCAGCTCATACTTGCTTATTTCCGTCAGATAGCTCTGAAGCGGATCAACATTGACAGAATATTTAGATGCGCGTTTATTGAAGCGCCTCTGCTCATTTTTTGTTGTTCGCTTGGATTTCTTGGTCGGCCGGGTTTTGGTCGCCTTGCTTTTAACATTAGATATTTTATTCATGCAGACCCCTTATGCTCACAAAAAGATAGTGTCAAATTTTTCGTTAATTAACTGTCGGATAATGTCGCAAAACATTTCAAATAAACTTTCATCTTTACCTCCCAACTTGATATTAGCCTATAATCTTAATATTCTAATTCTCGATTCCAACTGAACTGCACTTAAGATAATCGGTAATGCTGAAACTTCAATGGTTGAACTTTAGGTGTAAATTGAGGGGGAAAAACCATCATCGTAGAAAGGGTAAAATGTCAAATCTTGACGGGCTATTGACAAATGACAGGGTTGAAATCAGGGACGCCCCCGGCTAAATGATCTTATCTCTGTTATTATTATTTAGGACGAATGAAAAATTCGGGGATGGGCATTAATCGTCGAGCTCTTCAAAATATTCTTTCTCGGCGCCACATTTGGGGCAGCACCAATCGTCGGGCAATTCTTCAAATGGAGTGCCCGGGGGAATATTGCGCTCGTAATCACCGGCTTCGGGATCGTAGGTGTATTGGGTACATGGACTTTCGTATCGGGACATTTTCTCGGTGGACATCGTTTACCTCCGTCAGTCTAAGAAATTTATACCTGTGCTCTTGTCGGCCTATGCTAAGCCAACAAAAAATCACTACCGGATCCCTTTGATTCATTTTGCTTATTTCAAAAATTCAGTTTTTCGGGCCGGCGAGCGACTTACTTTAACACCGGAACACCATTTTCTTTCATCAGCTCAACCGCATCTTTTAACTGGGCCGCCGAACAGTCGTCTACATGGTAGGCCTTTTGCCCCCCATCCACAAATATCAATCTAAAATTCCCTTTATCATCAAAGCGCGCCTGCTTTATATAGTCGCCGTTGAGCCAGGGCTTGAGTGTCTGCATAAAATCTATGAATGTACATGTATCCATATCAATAAGACCTCCTGTCATCTGAAATTAACAAGCAAAGGATACCGATAAGGTAAGAGCTAAATGGAAAATTTAAAGTTTTTTTTCCGACGCCTTGCTCGGCACAGCACTGCGTCACGATTTGGCACCTATTTCGGTCATAGGATTTCCTTTTTTCGTTTTTACTTACTTTAGCCCTGCCCTGCGAAGATTGTCACCCATGCGCTCAAATATTGCTGCTCGGGGTCGCCGTTCATGTTGACAAAGGCTAGTACCGCAATAGAGCTCTTATCAGGCTGAGCGATCGGCGATTATTCGGGCAACCCGGCCTCGCGCAGGGCCTCGATATCATTTTCCAGTACAGTAGGGTCCATATTCATCAATTGGGCCTGCTTCCTGACCACTTCCAGAGAGTATTCGGGAGAAAGCCTTAAAACTTCCGCCACCTCTGACCGGGCTTGTTCTTTGCGGCCCAGGCGGATGTAAGCGATAGCCAGACCCCGGTGCCCCGCTTTACTCTGTGGCTCCCGAACAACCAACATCTTGAATGCCTCGACCGCCTTCTCATACTTTTTCATTGACAAATAGACATGGCCCAATAATTCCAGGTAAAATAAAGGATAATAAGGATCAAGGCGCATGGCCTTTTTCACCAGCGGGAGCGCCTCCTTGTACCTTCCGGTATGGTACAAGTACATCGCCAGCATTATGTGAGGATAAGTCTGATTGGGACCGAGGGCGACCGCCTTCTCCCCCTCAGCAATGGCCTGGTCATACCGTTTTTGCCGCAGGTAGATAGCGCCCCACAGAACATGGATTATCGGGTCGGAGTCGTCAAGGGCCTGGGCCTTTTTTGCAAGTTCAACAGCTTTCAGGAGAGACTCCTCCCGGGATTCGCTCCATGCATGGCGCGCATCATCAAAATGCGTCAAGCCAAGCGCAGTAAACACCGGGGCAAATCCCGGGGCCAAACCCGC
>CAMYNZ010000371.1 GCA_947259865.1 uncultured Desulfobacterales bacterium
CACCCCAAACATTTAGAAATCGAAAATATATCTCCTTCCGGCCGTCAATCTGTCAGTCCGTTAAAAAAATAAGAATGCCCGCCAGTCCTGAGCCGCCCAATGCCGGGAGCTGAATTTTGGCAAGGATAATCCGGGTGCAGATGAGGCTTGAAAGGCAGATGGTGAGGGCCTACCGAAGGTCCCTGGAACTGACATCGTTTCCGCCTTCGGCTTTATAGGGTTAACCATCTTAGCTTCTCGAATTTTGACCGGATATTATGGACGACAGTTGACGGCCATTTTTCAAAAATTCCTCAGTGCCGAATCCAGCAAATTGTCCGCCTTTTCTCCAGCTGAACAATTCATTAATAATTCCGACATTCATTTATGCGGTTGACCCCGGTTTTAACGCAAACACAATTGACATGGTCCGCAGAGGTTTTATTTTTTTTATCATTTGAGTCTCCATAAATAAAACAGGGTGAGCAAGACGGATGAATAAAGGCTGTGATTGCGGCCGAACTGATTTACCACAACTGGTTTCTATTTGACCCGTGAAGGAGGGATTGATATGAAAAAACTTGTGTTGCTGCGCCACGGGCAGAGTATCTGGAACAAGCAGGCCCGATTCACCGGATGGGCGGATGTAGATTTAACGCCCAAAGGTGTCACCGAAGCCACCGGGGCCGGCCGGACACTCAAAAAAGAGGGATACGTTTTTGACGTGGCATATACTTCCCTGCTCAAGCGGGCAATCAAAACGCTCTGGCTCGCACTGGAGGAAATGGATCTTATGTGGATCCCGGTGCACAAAAACTGGCGACTGAACGAGCGCCATTATGGCGCACTCGAGGGTCTCGATAAGGCCCAGACCGCTCAAGAACATGGTCTGGAGCAGGTTCACATCTGGCGCCGCAGCTATGATATCCGACCACCAGCGCTCACCCATGATGATTCGCGCTATCCTGCCAAGGACCCGCGTTACGCCGGACTGGGCCCTGAAGAGATACCTTTAACGGAATGTTTAAAGGATACGATTGCACGTTTTCTGCCATATTGGCACGACACCATCGCCCCGGCCGTCAAAGCGGGTAAACGGGTATTGATATCCGCCCATGGCAATAGTCTGCGGGCCCTGGTCAAGTATATCGAGAATATTCCGGATGATCAGATACTGGAGCTGAATATCCCAACCGGAATTCCATTGGTTTACGAGCTCGCCGACGACCTGAATGCTATCCGAAAATATTATCTCGGCGATCCCGACGCAATAAAACAGGCCACCCAGTCAGTGGCAGATCAACTTAAACAAAGTACTTAGAAGTATGACAAGTTTAATAAATTACAATGAATCATCATGCATAAATCATTCTAAGTGTAAACTCGAAATTCGAATTTCGTGCTTCGGATTTCCCGCGTACGCGGGTCGGGAGGTGGAACATGGCAACCACACGAGTAGGTTTAATGGGCTTTGGGAGGATCGGTAGGAATCTCTTCAGGATTCTGTATGATACCGAAGATATTCAGCTGGCGGCCATCAGTGATATTGCCGACCACAGGGCGCTCGAATATCTGCTGCGATTTGACACAATCCTGGGACCTTTTCCGGACGAGGTAAGCATCCGGGAGGGACATCTTTATGTGGTAGGGCGCCAGATACCGATGCTTTCGGAAAAAGAACCCGGTGATGTGCCCTGGGGAGACCTGGGGGTAGACATCGTCATTGAAGCCACGGCAAAGCATCGGACCCGAGATGAACTGGAACGTCACCTGGAGCGCGGCGCGAAACGGGTGATCCTTTGCGTACCTCAAAAGACGCCGCCTGACATCACTGTGGTCATGGGGGTCAACGATGACCAGCTTAAGCCGGAACACAGAATTGTTTCCAACGCTTCATGCACTGCCCATTGTGCGGCACCCATAATAAAGATATTGCATGAAGCCTTTGGCGTTCAAAGGGCTTTTTTGAGCACGGTGCATGCCTATACCAACCAACAACGGCTGGCGGATGTCCCCACTGAAGATAAACGCCAGGGTCGCGCAGCGGCTGAAAACATAATCCCTCAGGAAACCAACGCCGCCCAGGTTGTCGGCGAACTCCTGCCCGAGCTGGCCGGACGTATAACGGCCGGCTCCATGAACGTACCGGTACCCAATGGTTCGGTGGTGGATCTCGTGTGCTGGCACAAAAAACCGGTCACAAAATTAGCTGTCAATGAGGTAATCCGAACAGCCGCTGCCAGTCATTGGCAGTGGATTGTAGACTACGAGGACGAACCGATTGTCTCCAGCGATATTATCCGAAGTCCCTATTCCAGTACTTTTGACGCCCAGGCCACCATGATTCTGGGTGAAAATGTATCCAAGACCCTGGCATGGTATGACAATGGGTGGGGCTACGCCCATCGCGTGGTCGATCTCATTGAAAGGTTCATCGATATGGAAAAGGAGGCATCCTAATGGCTATTACTGTAGGTATAAACGGTTTCGGACGAATCGGCCGCAGTGTCTTCCGTATACTCAGTGATCGTGATGATATAAACGTGCTGGCAATAAACGACCTGTTTGAGAATGAACAACTGGCGTATCTTCTCAAGTACGACACCGTCATGGGAATTTTTCCCAAAACTGTCAAAATAGAGGGCAATTCAATGGATGTCAACGGCAGCCGGGTCGCGATGACCGCCCATCGTGACCCGGCTGAGATTCCCTGGAAAAAGCTGGGGGTTCAGATAGTCATCGAATCCACCGGTGTCTTCCGCCATAGAGAACCTCTGGAGAAACATTTTACAGCCGGTGCTGAAAAAGTTGTTCTGACCGTTCCTGCCAAAGACGAAATCGATGCCACCATTGTCCTGGGGGTCAACGATGCCGAACTCAAACCCGAGCATCGCATTGTCTCCAACGCCTCCTGCACCACCAACTGCCTGGCACCGATTGCCAAGATCCTGGATGAGGCCTTTGGCATCCAGGAGGGCTTTATAACCACAGTCCACGCTTACACCAACGATCAGCGCCTGGCAGATGTTCCCCACAAGGATCTGCGCCGGAGCCGGGCTGCGGGCGAGAATATCATTCCGACCACCACGGGCGCAGCCAAGGCTGTGGGCAAAGTGCTTCCGCAACTCCGGGGAAAACTGGACGGTCTGGCGATGCGGGTACCCGTACCGGATGGTTCCATTGTCGATCTTGTCTGCCGGCTGGCGAAAAAACCTTCAAAAGATGATGTCAACGGCGCGGTGCGGGACGGCGCCGAAGGCCCCATGCAAAAAATCGTAGAGTATAGCGAGGCGCCGCTGGTGTCCAGCGATATCATCGGCAATCCGCATTCAAGCATCTTCGACGCATTGTCCACCACTTCCCAGGGCGATGGGTATATCCGAATTGTCTCCTGGTATGACAATGAATGGGGTTACTCGAACCGGGTGGTGGATTTGATTGAACGCCTGGGAGAGATGATGGAATAGGATGTTGGATTTTTAGGCGTGCCGTGCGGAAGTACTGGAAATGAGAGCGTCGATGGCAGACGACAGGTATCTGTTGCGTGTTACGCGTTTCGAGTTGCGGGTTAAGAACCTAATAGTGTGTTGCGTTACTCGTAATCCACAAAATTTATTTGCCCAAAATACGCAGTCGCAGGTAATAACTAGAAGCGGTTTCTTGCCATACGAACCGGACGCTATGCATCCAGTTGCAAGTCCACTGATTTAAGCACTGGCGTGCTTTTACGTTTTCGGCCAGAAGCAGAAAACGTAAACT
>CAMYNZ010000372.1 GCA_947259865.1 uncultured Desulfobacterales bacterium
AAGCTAAATTCCATGATGGGAAACCTATCACCGCCGCTGACATCGTTTTTTCCTTTAACCTGCTCATGGATAAAGGCGATCCGCTGTACAGCAAATACTGGGCCGATGTTCAAAAGGTTGAAGCCCTGGACAATCTCAAGGTTAAATTTCACCTGGGTGAAAAAACAAATCCGGAGCTGGCTTTAATTATTGGGCAGATACCCGCGTTGCCGAAACATTATTGGGAAGATCGCGATTTTTCAAAGCCAGGCCTGGAGATTCCCATCGGAAGCGGACCGTATAAAATTGCGGAGTTTAAACCCGGACGATCCATTACTTACCAGCGGGACGATAATTACTGGGCCAAGGATCACCCGGTAGCTAAGGGGCGCTACAATTTTGATACAATGACCTATGATTACTACAGAGATCCCACGGTATCATTGCATGCGTTTAAGGCTGGTGAATACGATTTTCGCGAGGAGAACATTTCAAGGGCATGGGCAACGGCATACAACGGGCCTCCATTTGACAACGGGTTCATCATAAAAGAAGAAATTAATAATGATGTAAATCAAGGCATGCAGTGTTTTGTTTTCAACACCCGCCGCTCCCTATTTGAAGATAGAAAAGTCCGGCAAGCCCTTTCATATGCCTTTGATTTTGAATGGACAAATAAAAATCTTTTTTATGGACAATACACCCGCAGCATGAGTTTTTTTTCAAACTCAGAACTGGCTTCCAGCGGACTGCCCGGTCGGGAGGAATTGAGGATTCTCGAACCCTATCGGGATCGCTTACCCCCGGAAGTATTTGAAAAAGAGTATCAACCGCCCAAAACAGACGGCTCCGGAAATATCCGTAACAACATCAGAATTGCGCTTCGTTTATTAAAACAAGCCGGTTGGGATATCAAAGGAAAGAAACTGGTGAATAAAAACACCGCTGAAGCCTTTAAATTTGAAATATTACTCATTGATCCCGCCTTCGAACGGGTTATGCTGCCGTTTAAGAAAAACCTGGCGCGGCTGGGTATTGAAATGACTATCCGGGTAGTCGATACCGCCCAATTCATAAATCGACGGCGAGATTATGACTTTGACATGATCACGGCAAGGTTTGTTCAATCTGAGTCACCGGGTAACGAACAACGGGAATACTGGAGCTCCAGTGCAGCAGACATTGCCGGTACCCGAAACTTTGGGGGTATCAAAAACCCGATCATTGACAAACTCATCGAGCTGGTCATCTCAGCACCCAACCGGGAGGAACTGGTTTATACTACCCGGGCGCTAGACCGTGTGCTTCTTTGGGAGCACTACGTCATTCCCCAGTGGCACATCGCCATATACCGCGTGGCTTATTGGAATAAGTTCTCAAGACCCAAGATCATACCACGCTATTCGCTGGGTTTTGATACGTGGTGGATTGACCCGCAAAAGAATGCAAAATTAGTTGATTACAAAAAAATTATCAAAAAATAATAATTCTGAATATAAATGATCGATTACATCCTCCGACGCTTATTATTTGTCGTTCCCACCTTACTTGGAATAATCACGCTTAATTTTGTCATCATTCAATCGGCACCGGGTGGTCCTGTGGAACAGATAATTGCCCGGCTTCAGGGCGAAGAGGTCCGGGCAACCGAACGTTTCATGGGCAGCGAAAGAGGTGAAGCCGGCAAATCAAGGGCTGCCGGTGATAGCATCACCAGCAAATACCGCGGCGCCAGAGGACTGGATCCTCAGCTTATCAAAAAAATCGAAAAAATGTATGGTTTCGACAAACCGGCCTATATCCGCTATATTGCCATGATCCGGCAATACCTGGTTTTTGATTTAGGTGACAGTCTGTTCCGGGGGCGATCCGTAATCGGGCTAATTGTTTCCAAGCTGCCGGTTTCTGTTTCATTGGGCATCTGGAGCACGTTGATCATCTATTTGATTTCCGTACCCATGGGGATTCGCAAAGCCGTCAAGCATGGTTCTCTATTCGATGTGTGGTCCAGTACAGCCATCATTGTCGGGTTTGCCATACCCGGCTTTTTATTTGCTATTCTATTAATAGTCGTGTTTTGCGGGGGGGTCTATTTGGATTGGTTTCCCCTGCGCGGTCTGGTATCGGATAACTTTGCTGCACTGTCTTGGGGCGCAAAGGTTCTGGATTATTTCTGGCACCTGGCACTTCCCGTCACCGCGCTCGTTATCGGCGGTTTTGCTACCCTGACTATGCTTACCAAAAATGCCTTTCTGGATGAAATCGGCAAACAGTATGTGGTCACTGCCCGAGCCAAAGGATTAACCGAACATCGGGTGTTATACGGGCATGTCTTTCGTAATGCCATGCTTATTATCATAGCGGGTTTTCCGGCCGCATTTATCAGCATGTTTTTCACAGGTTCTTTGCTGATCGAAACGATTTTCTCCCTCGATGGTCTTGGGCTGCTTGGGTTTGAATCCGCCTTAAATAGAGATTATCCCGTTATGTTTGGTACCTTGTATATTTTTACCTTAATGGGGCTTTTGCTAAAAATCGTGAGCGACATTACCTATACCGTCGTAGATCCGAGAATAGATTTTGAAACCAGGGAATGAAGCTCCCCGCAGCAAGCTGCGGGATATCAGAGCGGAATTCAGCCGAAGCTTAACCCGCCTGCGCTCTGGCGAGCTTCGGCGCGGTTCACCTTGCCTTTCATCCCTGCAGTCCGCCAAAGAACTGTGGCGGACAGGATATTCAGGCGAAAGCGAATAATGACAACTGATAAAAAGACACGCAAACGGTTTCGTTTTAACCCGATCAATCAGCGCCGCTGGCGGAGCTTTAAAGACAACCGCCGCGGTTTCTGGTCATTATGGATTTTTCTTTTGCTTTTCCTTATCAGTTTATTTGCTGAAATCATCGCCAATGATAAACCCGTGCTGATATACTATGACTCCAATTTATATTTTCCAATTATTAAAACGTATCCCGAAACAACTTTCGGTGGAGAGTTTGAGACAGAAACCGAGTACCGTGATCCTTTTGTACGGGATTTAATTGATGAAAAGGGATTTGCCATCTGGCCCTTGATACCCTTCGCGGATGATACGATCAATTACAACCTTCCCATCCCCGCTCCCGCCCCGCCATCGTCTGAAAATTGGCTGGGAACCGATGATCAGGGCAGAGATATGGTGGCCAGACTTATCTATGGTTTCAGAATTTCAGTGCTGTTCGGGTTGTGCCTCACCCTGGTCAGTTCCTTTGTCGGTGTCTCAGTAGGCGCCTTGCAGGGATATTACGGCGGCTGGATTGATTTACTGGGCCAGCGGTTTATGGAAATTTGGGCCGGGCTTCCGGTTTTGTTCCTGCTGATTATTCTTGCCAGTATCGTACAGCCAAATTTCTGGTGGCTACTGGGGATCATGCTGTTGTTTAGCTGGATGACACTCGTGGATCTGGTACGGGCGGAATTTTTAAGAGGTAGAAACCTGGAGTATGTCCGGGCTGCCAAAGCTCTGGGATTGGGTGATTTAATCATCATGTTTCGTCATATTTTGCCCAACGCCATGGTATCGACGATAACCTTTATGCCGTTTATTCTAAGCGGCTCCGTAACAACCTTAACGGCTTTAGATTTCCTGGGGTTTGGTCTGCCGGCCGGCTCACCCTCTTTGGGTGAATTGCTGCGGCAGGGCAAAGCCAATTTACATGCCGCCTGGATTGGCATTTCTGCCTTTGTTGTATTATCGATGA
>CAMYNZ010000373.1 GCA_947259865.1 uncultured Desulfobacterales bacterium
GTTGGGCGCAACGCTGCAAACAAGTTTGGCAAGAGAAAACCGGCCAGGAAAATGCTTTGTTCGGAATAATCCAGGGCGGTATGTTTACGGATTTGCGCGAATTATCTGCAGCGGCCCTAATTGAATTAGATCTAAACGGTTATGCTTTAGGGGGTCTCAGCGTAGGGGAGCCCAAGAAGGATATGTTTGGAATAGCGGATTTTATACTCCCGAAGATGCCGAAATCAAAGGTAAAATACGTTATGGGCACCGGCACGCCCCCGGACATCGTCGAGCTTGTCGCCCTCGGCGCCGATTTGTTCGACTGTGTCCTGCCCACCCGCAATGCCCGCAACGGTCAGCTATTTACCCGGCACGGGACCTTGAACATCAATAACTCCCGGTTCAAGGATGACACAGACCCGTTAGAAATCGGATGCGAATGTTATACCTGTCGGAATTATTCCAGGGCCTACTTGCGGCATCTATATCTTGCCAGGGAAATTCTGGCCCATCGCTTAAACACGATCCATAATATTCATTATTATATGCGGCTCATGGATGAGATACGGCAAGCAATCGTTAAGAATGAATATGAATATTTCAGGAAAAAATTTTACAATTATTTAGCCTAGTAATAATGGCAATTCCGGGGCAACGACTCTCCTTTTTTGCCTTCATCAATAAATCAGAGTATTTTAGTATTGAATTTTTGTTATTCGTGTTAAATATATAAGGGAGTTGCACTTCAAAATACGTTTAAAATAAGGGAGATTTATCATGAAGGAACAAATTGAAGAAGCGATCAAGAAAATTAGACCCATGCTTCAGGCGGACGGCGGTGATGTCGAATTTGTTGATGTAGAAGACGGTGTGGTTAAAGTTCGCCTGCAAGGTGCCTGTGCCGGTTGCCCCATGTCACAGATGACGGTTAAAAACGGTATCGAGAGACTCTTGAAACAGGAAATTCCCGAGATAAAATCAGTGGAATCCGTTCAATAACAGAAGTTCAGTGTTCAAAGTTCAAGGTTCTGGCTTAAACTCTGAACCCAGAACAAATAATTTCTCATTATCAAGGCATTCCGCGAATTTGGTAACGAGCAGAGAAAGGGATGGCTGGATGAAAATACTCAAGATCGACCACCTTGGCGTTGCCGTAAATAGTATCAGTGAAGGAAAAAATTTCTGGGCCGATGTTCTGGGGCTTGAGTTTGAGGGTACCGAAACTGTCGAGGAACAAAAGGTGACGACGGCATTCTTCCCTGTCGGTGAAAGTGAAGTCGAGCTCCTGGAGTCCACATCGCCGGATGGGCCAATCGCCAAATATCTGGAGAAAAAAGGGGCAGGACTCCAGCACATCGCATTTCGGGTTGAAAACATCGAATCCGCCCTGCAGGAATTAAAAGATAAAGGCGTTAGACTCATAGATGAAAAGCCGCGTCACGGGGCAGGTGGTGCAAAAATTGCCTTTTTGCACCCCAAAGCCACCGGTGGGATATTAGTCGAACTTTGCGAAAGATAAATCCGTAACCAATTCATATGTTTGAATTTTATCCAGCGTCCAGTATCTTACCCACATGGTATATACATTGGTTTACTTTGGTTCAAAGTTCTGGGTTCAAGGTTCAAAGTTAAAACGGATATTATTCCTATCTCAACCTTGAACCGAATTTATTCCGGCTTGTCAGAGATAGTTACTCAATCTCAATTCTCTTTATCATCCAATTTCAAATCACAGTATTTGCCTCCTTCCTTTGGATCCATTTTTGGCATATTTTTTGTAGTCTTGTAACCGATGACTGAGTGAAAAGTCGTCATCATTACCCAATCAATCACTATAATTTAACCAGCGGAGGAGATCCAATCCCATGACAGGCAAAACAATTGATGAATTGAAAGTAGGGGACTCGGCCAAATTTTCTAAAACTATTTCCGAATCGGATGTATATCTGTTTGCCGGCATTACCGGCGATTTCAACCCGGCCCATGTCGATGAGGATTATGCCAAGAACACGTATTTTAAAAAACGAATTGCCCATGGTATGCTGACCGCCAGTTTTATTTCTACGGTTATAGGGACCATGCTGCCGGGTCCTGGAACTATTTATATGAAACAAGCGGTCAGTTTTTTAGCGCCGGTACATATCGGCGACACTATTACGGCCTGCGCCGAAATTTCAGAGATCATACTGGATAAAAAAAAGGTGCGATTGAAAACTTTTTGCACGAATCAAGAGGGCACGACTGTTTTGGATGGTGAGGCACTGGTTAGCCCGCCAAGGCGCTAACGGCAAAGGAGGATCTATGAATCGGGAAGATACCATACGACACATTACTGATCAGTTGATTAATGGTAAAATTGCGCCCTGGAAGGCGGAAGAGGCCGCGCTAAAAGAGGGTATTTCGGCTCCGGATAATATAACTGCAGCGGTTCAAGCCAGACGAGCTTTTGTGGAAGAGAAAAGCGGCCATCGATTTCACCATATCGTTATGCCGGAAAAACCGTATCACGTGGGCTATCGATGTCCCAATGACGGCAGCTTGTGGACCCTCGCAGCGGATGACACCTACTTGCGCTGCGGTTTATGTGGGACCTCCCTGGAAATGCTGGATGAGAAAGAGCGTCACAAACCACTGGTCAACAATTATATCGGCGGTCTGGAAGATTATTACAGCTACGCTGGTGAGGTTACGGTAGGCGGTGACGTAAACAAGACCTTTCAAAACATTCTCTGCTGGGGACCGGGCGTCGGTCACCTCGGCATCAGTGTCGGCTGCTTCAAGTTGAACAAGTATGGCCCCATAGCGGTTAAAGTATCGGATTGGGGCATTGCTGCCCGGAACCTGTCATTTGTATTTGATACCGAACCGGAGCGCGAAAAAGCCCGAAATCTGATCAAAGAACGGCTGCCTGAAATAATACCGCAGATTACCCGTGCCCATCTCTCCGATTGGGGTGGAGAGATTGACAATGTGGACTTTCTGTATAAACAGCACCATGGCGACCGTATACTGCACTGTTGCTTTTATTCAAGGTTTGATAATCATCGTGGACACGGCCAGAACTCTCATGCCGCCGGTCTGGCCAAAAATATGATTGATGATTTCTTTAAGCAAAACGCTATCAATTGCCGGCTGTCGGTGGTGGGCATGGGCCGGGACGGTGACCTCAAACCGGGTCCCAGAAACAGGCGGGGGCGGTATGTATCCGCCCAGCAATCCATTCCGATCGCGGATTATGAGAAAAGTATTGGTCGGCCCATTGAAGATTTTCTTTCCTGGATCGATTTGGATTACCAGGGGGTAACGGAAGAAATCGGATGGCAGGCTTACACCGGGATGGGTGGAGAAATTATTCCGGCCTTCTACCGCACGATGAAATGCAACCCGCGGCCTTATTTAGTATCGTGTTATCAGAAAGTGTATGCCAAAACACGCGGAAATGACCTTGTTTTTGGGGTTGAACTGCCCAATGTAGAGGTGGGAATTACCTCGAGTCCGGAGGGGATAATACCCCCCATGTCCAGGGAAGCCTTGAAGATAGCCGGTATTGCAAGTGCCAAAGAGTATGCCGCTGCAGTAGCGGCGGTTACCCTTGGCGGAGAGTTTAATTTTGCCACCCTGCATGTACAGGAGAGGATGTATACGGGCAGGTAACTTTCTTTGAAACGAAGAATCGGAGAATCGACGATTTGGGAAAGGGTGAAACGGAGAAACGG
>CAMYNZ010000374.1 GCA_947259865.1 uncultured Desulfobacterales bacterium
ACCCGGACGCGCAAAAGAGGCGCGCCGGTTAGCTTGGTCGTTATGTGGCAAGTACTAAGAAAACTCCAGCAAATTGAAACAAGCGAAAAGCAGACGCTCAGAATCTCATGTATTTGGGGTCAGTGTAAAAACTCTTATGGATATTCGGTATGCAAGTAGAACAATGTGTCAGGGCGACGCTAATCATTTTCACTCTGCCACCAATTGTTTTATTAGGCTCTCAATAGAAACACTCAATGAATAGTAATTATCAAAAAGGAAAACTGAAACGCTGGAATGAGGATAGGGGTTTCGGATTTGTATCTTCATCGAATGGAAATAATGATGTTTTTATCCATGTTTCTGCATTAAAACGGACGGCGCGACGTCCTATAGTTGGTGACATTATTATATATCAACTTCACACGGATAATGATGGAAGAAAAAGAGCAGTCGATGCCAAGATTGAAGGTGTCGCAGAAGTCAAACCAAGACCATTCCGGAAAAACATAAAGAAACAAGGTAAAAGCAATTGGTTGTCTAAAGTTATTTCCATTGGCTTGATAGTCTTAATTGGATCAATTGCATATAGCAAGTTCATGACGCATAACAAGCCTCACGAAAAATCAACTGTATCAGTACCTTCTTTTACAGAGGAAGAAAAAAGTAAGAAAAATTATAGCTGCGCAGGAAAGATATACTGTTCGGAAATGACGTCATGCGACGAAGCTAAATTTTATCAGCGTAACTGCTCAGGTACAAAAATGGACGGTGATGGTGATGGTGTTCCTTGTGAAAGTCAGTGGTGTAGCTGGTGATTAAATGCAAAAAGCCTGGATATTTTGGGTCAGTGTAAAAACTCTCATTGATTCTTTTAAAGCTAAAACAAACAGTTTGTCAGAGCTAAAACTAAGCTTGCAGCCATCAGCTTAGAACCAAAGTATTGGTAGAATCCTTATATAAACATTACACTGCGCGCGATTAGAAACTCTCCAGCGTACAGTGGCTGCCCATCCCCGTAGGATACCAATGAAAAAGACCTTTAAGTTAGACCACCCTAAAATCAAAGTGCCTCGCGTCGTCGATTCGGTAAAGCACGAGATTAGAACGTTCCTCAAAAAAGAACGCAAAAACCCACTACCGTCTGGTGCTACTTATTGGGGCTTCGATTGCAAATTTGGGCAATCCGAAGAAACTGCTGTTGAGGTGCACCTGTCTTCCCTGATGAAAAATATCGATGATCTTGTTGAAAACAACATTATGACTATTTATGTGGAAATAACACCGAAAGCCATTACGGCCGCTGCAAAGCCGCCTGTGCAGGAGGACTAATTATCATCAATAACGATATCTTGCGCCGAGTGCGTTATATTTTTGATTTTAGCGATCAGCATATGCTTTCACTCTTTAAGCTGGGCGGGTGTGAAGTAAGTAAGCCTGAGCTGGTTACCTGGATGGCGCGCGAAGGAGAGCCGGAGTTTGTTTTGTGTGAAGATGAAAAGCTTGCTCGCTTCCTGAATGGGCTGATCATAAAGAATAGAGGCGCTATAGGTGACGGTGCACCTGAGCCTGAACCTGTTCTGAGCAATAACATGGTGTTACGGAAATTGAAAATCGCTCTAAACCTGCAGGCAGATGATTTGCTTGAGATGCTTAAACTGAATGAGTTCACTATAAGCAAACATGAGTTGAGCGCGTTATTTCGACGCCCCGACCATAAAAACTATCGAGAATGCCTGGATCAATTGCTCCGTAACTTTCTTGATGGAATGGAAAAGCACTACAGAAAAAATCAAAAGTAGGCGTTTCAGCCTGCTTGCTCATCGAAAATCTTCCTGATTTACGGTATTAGTTTAGAGCTAACAATTTTATTAAATTGAAAGCTTATCCACGCCGGTTTATAACAGCATTATGTCGACTTAAAATTATCACTTGGTAGAGGAAATTATGAAGCTAGAATCAATCGCGTTGCACGAGGGTTATAAATCCGAAGAAACAACTAAAGCTGCCGCTGTTCCGATTTACCAGACAACGTCTTATACCTTTGATGACACACAACACGGTGCAGATTTATTTGACCTTAAAGTACCGGGAAATATTTACACGCGCATCATGAACCCAACAACAGATGTGCTGGAGAAACGCATAGCGGCAATGGAGGGTGGTGTTGCCGCCCTGTGTGTTGCCTCGGGCATGGCCGCCATTACTTACGCCATTCAATGTATCACCGAGGTTGGAGATAATGTCGTCAGCACCAGCCAGTTGTATGGAGGCACATACAACTTCTTTGCGCATTCCTTGCCAAGGCAAGGGGTTGAAGCCCGAATGATCTCCGGTGACGATTATGAAAGTTTTGAAAAAGCCATTGACGAAAAAACCAAAGCTGTATTTTGTGAATCAATAGGTAATCCGGCGGGCAATATCGTTGATATTGAACGTTTGGCGGAAATAGCACATAAACACGGTGTGCCCTTGATGGTTGATAACACCGTAGCTACTCCTTACCTATGCCGACCCTTTGAACTAGGGGCCGATATCGTTATTCATTCCCTCACGAAATATATTGGCGGGCATGGCACATCTATTGGTGGTGCGATTGTTGATTCCGGAGAGTTTGACTGGGTTGCGAACAAGGCTCGATTTCCCGTCTTAAGCGAACCCGACCCTTCATATCATGGCGTCATCTACACCGAAGCCCTGGGTCCGGCAGCCTACATAGGGCGTTGCCGCGTGGTGCCGCTGAGAAATACCGGGGCAGCGTTATCGCCAATGAATGCTTTTCAAATTCTACAAGGGCTTGAGACCCTTGGATTGCGCATGGACCGTCATTGCGAAAATGCTGAAAAGCTTGCTGAATACCTTCAGCAACATGAAAAAGTGGAGTGGGTGAATTATGCAGCATTGCCCGATAGCGCTTACTTTAGCCTTTGTAAAACTATGACCAAGGGTAAGGCTTCAGGTATTTTAAGTTTTGGCATTACTGGCGGAATGGAAGCCTGCACACGATTTATTGATTCGCTTGAAATGATACTGCGCCTTGTCAATATCGGCGATGCAAAATCATTAGCGTGTCATCCTGCATCAACGACTCATCGGCAGTTGAATGAGTGGGAACTGGAGTCTGCTGGTGTCAGTGTAGATTTGGTGAGGATCTCTGTTGGTATTGAGCACATCGACGATATTATTGCAGATGTTAGTCAGGCTTTAGAAAAGGCATAACAAGGCGCACAAGGACACTATCTTCCTGCGGAGGAACATTGATAGAACGACTGTTTGTTTACGGAACGCTTTGCCCCGGTCAACGAAATAATCATTTGCTGAAGGCTGTTGGCGGTTCATGGCAATCGGCGACGGTAAACGGGACGCTGAATAATGGAGGTTGGGCTGCAGCGCAGGGTTGTCCCGCTATCATCCTCGACGAACACGGCAGGGGAGTCGAAGGGTTTGTTTTCACTTCGGAAAACCTGTCAGATCATTGGGCAGCCCTTGATGAGTTTGAAGGTGAGGCTTACCAACGCGTCATGGCAAAAGTGAAACTCATAGACGGAAGCAGAATCGAGGCTTACATCTACGCGTTAAACTCAGGTTGAGGTATTGCATGTCCAAATATCGGCTAGACGGCTGAGCTGATTACAAGAAGGCAAAACCAAAAATCACCTGGTCCCGTTTTTGTACATTGTCACTTATTCAGAAAATAGATGAAATACTTACCGAAATA
>CAMYNZ010000375.1 GCA_947259865.1 uncultured Desulfobacterales bacterium
TTGGAAGGGTTTAGTAAATACAATGATGTTTAACAATTAGTGGGAGTGGCTTCCAGCCACGAGGTGTACGTTCATCCGCCAGAGTGCGTTGGCGGACTCCGCTTTCAAACCACTTCTGACTATGAATTGAATAAAAGAAAAACGTTCGGAGGACCAATGCAAAAAATCAAACAACTCGAAAAAGAAATGATGCGCCTTGACTTGCCTGGCTTTGCGGCGGGCGACACGGTAAAAGTTCACGTTAAAATAAAAGAAGGTGAAAAAGAACGTATTCAAGTATTTCAGGGCGTTGTCATTAGCAAACGGAAGGGCACGACCAATGCTACCTTTACGGTGAGAAAAGTCTCCTATGGTGTCGGAGTGGAGCGTATTTTCCCGTTTCACTCACCCATCATCGACAAAATCGAAGTCGTTTCCCGGGGCCGTGTGCGCCGATCAAAAATCTACTATCTGAGAAAGCTTAGAGGCAAGGCGGCCCGTATCAGGGAGCGGCGAGTCAACTAGAACCTATCTCAAAAATAGTGGATCGAGTTTCAGGGCAAGAGGCACACCTTAATCAATACAATCAGATGTGTCATCCCGCCTATGCCGGGGCATGGGATGGCGAAAAAGCGGAGCATACACGGTAGTATGTGAGCATTTTGAGCCGGCCCGCAACGCAGCACTGGAACTCTAGACGCATTTTTGAGATGGGTTCTAGATTACTTCAATCGGCCCCGGCTGGCGGGGCTGATTGAAATCTGATTTGACACGACTTCAGGTGAATCGTAGTTTGCGGTTCCACGCAATCTCACTCAAATGAGACCTCACGAACTATGGGCTTTTGAGACGAAAGCTTTTGACAGCGGATATTCAACAGTTGCCGGTGTTGACGAAGCCGGCAGGGGTCCGCTGGCTGGTCCGGTTGTTTCCGCAGCTGTTATGCTGTCCGCTTCTTTTCCGGTGTCCGGCATTACCGATTCCAAAAAATTATCCCCTCAAAAACGCAAGCAGTTTTACGAAAAAATATATAGATATGCGGACTCTATCGGTATCGGTATTGTCGATGCCCTAGAAATTGATCGCATCAATATTCTGCAAGCTTCCCTATTGTCCATGTCCATGGCAGTCGATAATCTTTACCCACGGCCCGGTCTGGTGCTCATCGATGGTACCTTCCCAATAGCATCAAATCTACCCCAGCAATCGATCCCCAAGGGGGATTCCCTGAGCATATCCATTGCAGCGGCGTCAATTGTTGCCAAAGTCACCCGGGATCGATTAATGCAACGATACGATCAGGACTATCCGCAGTTTGGCTTTTCCCGCCATAAGGGCTATCCTACCCGGGCTCACAAAGAGGCCATCAGAAAATTCGGCTACTGCCCTATACACAGACGCAGCTTTAGGGGGGTGCGGGAGTACCTGTAAACCTAACAATTTGACACGAGTCAATTTGAAATATACAATTCGGGGGTTGGATATTCGTGTCTTGGTCATATAAATATAACCCTGATCCGGTCAATCCCGAAAAAAATAGGTTTTGTTTTAAATTGTTATGGGTACCATAAATTAGCTGATGCTGAATATCGAATATCGAACAAGGAATTTCGAATTTCGAAGTGTTGCATCGCTCGCGCAGCGCAAGCGTCTGCGCCGCGTGTCGCTCTGTCATTTTATATGAATAAAAAGGGTGGTTCGACCCTAAAGCTCTCGATGGGTAGAATGCCTTACTTCGACATTCATTATTCAGCATTCGACCTGCCCGCAATGCCTTTGGGTAGATTCGCCAGAGCATTTCACCGATGGGGTTAATGTCGCAAACAGTATCTCATCTCATAAGAATTTGCATGGCAGGCGGGTATTCGATATTCAAGTATTATTTGACAGAAAAAGCACAAATTCCAGAAGTAAGAGATCAACAGGTTCATAACTCGGGGTACCTGCTATGTTGAACCGTCAGCAAATGTTCGGCAAACAAAGCGAATCCATTGCCGTAAAATTTTTAAGGAAACAGGGATATAAAATCCTGGAGCAGAATTACCGCAACAAGCTGGGTGAAATAGATATAATCGCCAAAGATAAGAAAACTCTTGTTTTTGTTGAGGTCAAAGCGAGACGATCCCGTCATTTCGGCAACCCAAAATGGGCGATAACGCCCCAAAAAAAACGCAAAATATCGATGGTGGCCCTGTATTACCTCAAAGCAACCCGGCAAAGCGGGATAAAAGCCCGATTTGATGTGGTGGCGATTACGACTACTACAACCAACCCTGATATTGAAATAATCAAAAATGCCTTTGAACTTGCCTACACATAATTCAAATGGAACCGCCGGATACGGAAAGCTCTATGTGGTGGCCACACCGATAGGCAACCGGGACGATATCACCCTGCGCGCCCTTAAAATACTTGAAGTTGCAGATGTGGTCGCGGCTGAAGACACCAGACACACGGGTCGATTTCTCAAGCATCATGGTATTAAGAGCAATCTCATCTCCTACCACGAGCACAACGAGAAAAAACGGACACCGGTTTTAATCGAGAAGTTAAAGGCCGGCGCTTCAGTCGCGCTTGTATCCAATGCCGGTACGCCGGTTTTATCTGACCCCGGCTACCGCCTGATTAAAAGCGCCATCCAAAACCATATTGAAGTTACACCCATACCGGGGGTCTCAGCAGCCATCGCAGCACTGAGTGTATCCGGTCTGCCAACGGACTCCTTTGTATTTATCGGTTTTCCGCCTAAAAAGAAGGCCAAACGGCGTAAGCTGTTTGACACACTCGCCACAGTTCCCAGAACCCTGATATTTTATGAATCTCCCAGGCGCATTTTGAAGCTTGTTGAGGAAATTTATTCGGTTATGGGAGATCGCCCGGCGGTTATATCCCGAGAAATGACCAAACTTCATGAAGAATTTACAAGGGGCTGGTTAAGTCAGATGCTTGACCACCTTCAGCAAGGCCATGAAATACGAGGCGAATGTACTCTGCTGGTCGGCGGAGACCAAGGCGACCCGGCCGCATCTCTTGCATCCATGATGGATGAATTAAATCAGGGACTCAAAAAAAAGGATGCCCCTGTCTCCCGGCTCTCGAAAGATTTAGCCAGAAGACACGGTATTCCCAGGCGGGTAGTATATCAAGAAGCTTTAAAAATCAAAAAGAGCGCCAAAAGTCGTAACCGGAGATCGGGACCCGGTGTTTGAAAGGAACTGAGATATGCAAAACAAGCGGTTGGGCATTGGATTGTGTCTCATATTTTCTGTCGTCATCGCATGTGTCCCCAAAACACAGTTTTTGAAACTTGAAACCGAACTGAAAAAAACCCGCTCAGCGTCGACGGAAAAAGAAAAAAAAATAAATGATCTGGAACTGGATAAAGACAAACTGGAGCAAGAAATAAAAAGCCTTCGGGACAGTTATGAATATTCTACAAAAATAGCCCAACGGCTCTATGACAATATTCAATCCTTGAGCGACGAATTGACGCAAAGAAATCTAGAACTGGATAAAAAGAAATCGGTGATTGAAATTCAGGATCAGGTCATCAAATTACTGGATGACACCAAGAAAACCATAGAATCCTCCCTCTGTTTGAAAAAACCGCACCACAGCCGCCGCTCTGGCGGCAGACAACTCCAAGATGCTCGGAAAGATTGTCCTCAATGAAGCCCCCAGGGGCACATTATCGGTATGAACCTACACAAA
>CAMYNZ010000376.1 GCA_947259865.1 uncultured Desulfobacterales bacterium
TAAAACGACCAATCTGGGAACTGATGTTTCCGCAAATCGAATACTGGAAGCTGCCATAAATCATAAGGTTGCTTGTATCGGATTGTCGGCGCTTTATAATCCAGTTATAGGAGAAATGGAACAAGTCATAAACGTCCTTGAAGTGGCCGGGATTCGTAGTGAGGTTAAAGTTTTGATTGGAGGGGGTGCCACTTCAGCCAAATTTGCCGAACAGATAGGTGCCGATGCATACTGCGTAGATGCTTTCCAAGCTCCAGGCGTGTTGAAGCGCATGGACAATTGGTCAGGATTTGCCGGAGCAGCGCTAAATTAGAAAAACAGCCTATGTTTCCTTGATATGACTACCCGCCAAAGTTTAAAACTCCAATTCTGGCATAAATTCTAAATATCATTCGCTGAGGAGGTTTTTAGAGCCATGAGCGGTTTTGCTGTGGTTTACCATAACCAGGATCATCTGGAACTTGAAAAAATGATGAAAAAAATAATTCATCGTGGTCCGTATCTGCATGGCAAATTTAAATCCAAGCACATCCTCATGGGCCAAAACTATCTTCGCGGGGACGTTCACCCTGTAAAAGACGATGTATTTCAAATGGACCTGCCCGTCCACGATGTCAGAAATTCTAACCTTAGAATCTGTTATGATGGACAGATCGGCAATTGGGAAACGCTGGCGCATACCCAAGCCGGTGGTCTCTCCGGTGGCCCCTATCGTGAGGAGCGGCTGCTTCTTCATCTCTACCGACATTATGACCGAGAAATGCTGCAATATCTTGATGATGCGATCTTTGCTTTTGTAATCTCTGACGGTGAGGATGTGTTTGCAGCCCGGGATCTTTTAGGTATCAAGACCTTGTTTTATGGAAGTCACCGATGAGGTTTATGAATTCCCAGCTGGACATTTTATGACCAGGGATGGCCGGCTAACACCCTATGCAAAACTGCCTGAAAGTCCGCCAGATGTTCTGCATGACGACCTGGCTGAAATCACGGAAACGATCAGAGCTATCATCACGCGCAGCATCACTCATCGTGTCGAATTTAGCGCGCCGACGGGATGTTTGCTCAGCGGCGGGATAGACAGCAGTGTTGTTGCCTGGCTGGCAAATGATAAATATAAGAAAAAATTTGGAAATACTGCACGCTTAATGACATTTGCGCTGGGAGTAGGGGAAAGCGAAGATATCAAAAACGCACGTTTGATGGCTGACCACATAAATTCAGAACACCATGAACTGTTTGTTGATCTCGACCAGATTCTAGAAACTCTACCGGATGTGATTTACTATTTGGAGTCTTTTGACCCTTCTCTGGTTAGGAGTGCAGTGGCTAATTATCTCATCTCCCGCTATGCAAAAGAAATGGGCATAGAAATTTTACTATCCGGCGAAGGCGGTGATGAGATTTTTTGCGGGTATCAGTACCTCAAGCACTTTCCCGCCGACGAGTTGTTCGCACGACAGATGGAATGCCTCGGGTTCTTGCATAACAACGCGTCTTTGCGTCTGGACAGAATGAATATGGGCAACAGTATTCGCGTAATTGCCCCGCTGATATCAGGGAAACTGTTAAAATATACTTTGTCAATTCCTACTGAATTCAAACTAAAGCAAGATGGCGGTCAGGCAATAGAAAAGTGGATTTTCAGAAAAGCTTTCGAAGACATGCTGCCCCAAAAGATTGTCTGGCGTCTCAAGCAGGAATTTTCTCAGGGTTCGGGTACGGCCGATATTCTTCAGCAATATTTTCAAGATAAAATCTCAGACGAAGAGTTGGCTATAACTCAAGGAGAGCATCCCGTGGTTCGCAGCAAAGAGGAAGCTTTTTATTTTCATATCTTTGCCGATCATTTCGGGTCCGGAAAAGCGCTGGAAACCGTCGGACAGTGGATTAGTTTATAAAACTTAAATCTTGTTGGCCGAAGATGACTTGGCAATAGTCAAAATTGAAATTATCTTAACTTGACATTAGCTCTTTCTATACCCAGTACTTTGAAGATATCTGTGATTTTGTTGCTTCTGAAGTAATAGCTGTTATCAAGAATTTAATTTTGTAAATACCCAAATGAACCATCATCTCCGGGAATGCTCAGCAAATACCCGGTAATTGTGGAAGAAATCAGGCGGCCAACCCCCTGCCTGTAATTGAAGAAACTCAGGTGGAAAACCTTCACGAGCCAGTAGTCTTTAAGAGTTATATTATGTGTGATAGTTATGCGATTATATGGGGTTGTCATACACGATTTTGTTCACGACTCTGCAAAGCCCCCGCCAGATCCTTGTTACCTTCGCCGGGTATCCAGCCCCAGTAATGGTGCACCTAAATCGAAATTGAGCTTTGACATAGTTACTTTTCCACAAAACCGGGATGCAGTGCAAAAAATTTTGACCTACCTTTCCAGTCGCCAGACTGGATTCCTGCCTATGTTGCGAGCTATGCGCTGTCTATAAGTAGCTGGGTACCCTTGATTCCAAGCGATTTGGGTAAACCAAACACATAGATCAATCCTATGACCAGATCGACTGCCCCCACAAGTGCCATAGAAATCCCAAGGCCACCGAAGAAACCATAACCTGCTAGGAGAAAGAAAACGACGATGCGTAGAATGCCTTCCCAGCCGACGATGGATGCGCGGGATCGCAGGCTTCTCGAACACAAGATGAGCAGAATCCCCAGGTAGATAACAATCGTCGCGGGAAGTTGGGCCCAAATCCCTGATTCGGGTGCGGGAACTCCCAGAAAACCCACCAGAGGCGGAAAAAGAAAATAGCCGTTTTATTTTACAGAACGGCTCCCCTTTAATTTATCTATGTAATTAATCGTAACTTTTCCTGCACGGTGTTAGATCCCAACATTTACATGCCATAGTGACCACTTTGAACTTCACTAGAGCATACTATTATCATTCTAATATTTTAAAACACATTTAAGTGTCAAGAGAAATCCAATTTGGAGGCTGTAATTTCAATTTGATATATTTCAGATAGCATGTCGATATCACAGAATTATCGAAAGTGCAGATACATTGAGAATATAAAAGGTTAGGGCCAACTTGTGGATATTTTGTATATCTGCAATTTTTACAAGCGATGAAATTTGCCGTTATGTTGGAAATAGTAGCAATTTTTAAGGTTTTGTTTTATTGCCGGGCGGCAAACCATTATTTCCACACGATCGATTTCATGAAGTTGCTTTAAGGGCAAGAGGGGTTAAGGATTTGCCTCGCTTCTGGGCCATCATTATCATCGCTTCCCGACCTGTCTCCGGAGGTTTGCGACGCTGGTCCTCCGCTTTGATTTCCAGATGCAGAGCCTTGTCGGCGCAGGGGGTCACACACAGACCACATCCGATACACCGGTCCAGGTTGATTTCAGCAATCCCTCCATCATTAAGAGCAATGGCCCCCATCTGGCAGCGTTCCAGGCATGTCTCGCAGCCCGTGCAAAGCTCGGGATCCACAACGGCAAAATAATTGGATATCACCGCTTCCGCCGGGCGGGGCAGTTTGTTCAGTCCGCGAAGTATTGCGCAACATTCTCCGCAGCAATTACATATTCCCCCAGGATTCTGATCATTAGCTGGCTGAGTCACCAGCCCGGCCTCCTCGGATTCGTCCAAGACCTTGAGCGCTTCCTCAACCGTAATCTGTCGAGCCATACCCATGTCAATGTAATGCTGCCCCCATGACTCAAACAATAGGCAGACCTCAACAGGTTTGTCGCAGCCCTTGTTGAGTAAGTCCTGTTGAACACGGCAGATGCATTTAGCTAAGGCTATCAACTTCTTGCTCTTAACGATTGCGCGAGAATCTTCATAAGTTGCTACTGGGTGAAATACCTCCAAGGATCGGTTGACGGGAATGGTTCGCATAAGCGGGTCTACCGTCGTGGTGCTGGTTAGAAAGGTTTCCTCAAAGTACTGCTCGTACATCCCAGCCATCTTGCTGTCCATTCTCCCAAGCTGGAACTCGTAGATGCCCAGCATAAAAGGTGCCGATCCGTATTTGACTGTTTCACCCTTGCGCAAGCGAAAAACAATACCTTTTTCACCCATCTGGTGCAGTATTGAAGCCACGGGCCCGGGCTTGCGCCCGAGTTTTTGAGCCACCTCTTCTGGCGTTTCGGCCTTAAGGCTCAGGGAGAGGAATATTTTGGCTTCGTCTTCGGTGAAAAGCTTTTCCAGTATCTTGAACTCGACTCCGGATTCGGTGGTCGGAAAACCGCAAGAATACTGGCCCAATTGTTTACGCAACTCTTTGTATACCTCGCTGGACATATAACCCTCCTTTATAATTTCCTGGGATTATAAGGCAAAAGTTCCGGGTTCGTTTTAGCGGCTGTATTTTTGGTATTGACCCTATTGAATCAGGGAGGCTAAATATTATATTTCAAGGTATGAAACTATTTTCCAATGGCGTGACTTCGGTCGGTTCTGTTATCCTTATTAAGCTACTACACGAGCCTGCCCGGGGATGTCAAATTAAAAGGGTAAATTGCGGTTATGATTCCGTTTTCATC
>CAMYNZ010000377.1 GCA_947259865.1 uncultured Desulfobacterales bacterium
TATTGGTTGCCGAACACGCCGCCTGTTGGGCATGTCTGGCGTTCGGGCTCACATTGCAGCGCAACAAAAACATAAGGGACTCCCAAACTAACATCATTTGCCAGTTGTCGATAACGGGCAAATAGCCTTCTTTTTTTTAGATGGCCAATGTTTTGGTAATAGGTTTTACGTAAATAATGCGGACTTCCTTTTTTTATCGTATGGGCGATGACAAAGTCCCTTGCGATGCGCAAAAAGAGCAGGGCTGGTCTTCGGACATCTCCCCCGTTTTTAAAATGATTCAATTTGTACTTTAAATGAAAAGGCCTAGCCTGTTCATAATTATTTGAAATAGATTCGAGGTAGGCTCCAGTTTCAGGTGCTATTGAGATCTTCTGTTTTTCGTTCGTTTCCAATGTCTCGATGTATGTCCTTCGAATTTTCTCCGATCCATCTTTGCTGTGAAAGCGCCACTCTCCTTGGGATTTGGAATCTGATTTGACCGTTTTGTCCGGAGCTGGAAACAGCAGTTTCAGGATTTCGGAATTCCCGGCAATATCCGAGGCGGTATATCCGCTCACCCGCTCAAATTCCCGGTTAAAAAAAACCACACTGCCGTCATCGTCGGTGGCAAAAATTATGACCGGCATCTCTTTCATGGCCTGTCTGAAGGTCTCCCGGGTCATTTGCAGGGCTTTCTCGGCCGCCGTACGTTTTTCGGTTTCCCGACGCAAACTTTCTTCAGTTTCTCGAATACGTTTATTTAATTGTTGAACTTTGAGTGACATAACGACCCCCATAACGGATGGCTTAGCGATGCAAAACCGCGACTTTAATAGCCAACTTCAGGTTTGAGATTTGACAGTGATTTGATTTTAGCTTGTTAGCTGACACTGAGATAGGGCTTTAAATGGATTTATCGAGTCAGGAGCCGATAGTCAGTATTAAAAACAGGTATGCTCAGGAAGCGCCGCCGTTGTCCATGATTTCATCGCCAAAGATCCGTCTGATGTCATCGTAATCGAATTGTTCCGTATCCATCGGATTGACTTCTACACCATCATCAATTTCAACTTTTTTGTCTTTTAAATAAAAGGCACAGCGGC
Source organism: uncultured Desulfobacterales bacterium (assembly GCA_947259865.1). Next base: position 1,086 of record CAMYNZ010000377.1, read on the forward strand.
CGTCTTCAGGTAATTCTCGTTCACAATCCAAGTGATGGTAACAATTTTCACAAATCATTTAATCCGCCCCTTTTTCAGGTGTGTGGGTCCGGAGGTATCGGCAGCAAAGATTACCGCTGTCCGGAGTTGTGGAAAATGCGGCCTGTATGGCTTTAAGTTTTGTCTTGATCAGACAACACCCGCGCCGACATATCAGACCGAACACCAAATAGGGAGCAATTTTCATACCACAGTGCAGTCCGTAGCTCTTATATCATGATTACAATAGGTTAAATAGTTGGAAGATGGTCAATCGCCGTCTCAATTTGACAAAAAACGTCAGTTTAAATGCCCTTTAGTGTCACGTAAAATTTTGAAACCATTGCGCTTTAGCACGGATTTGGAATAGTAACTGTACCCATTGCGGCTAAATGAGCTGCCCTGCGAGAACCCCATCAATGCCTGTTTAAAAATTCCATCAGCGACTGGTTAAAGGCATCGGATTGCTCCACATTGGAAAGATGGGCCGCCGAATCCAGCACCACCAGTTTGGAATCGCTGATGCGTTTGTGCATGGCCCGGGAAGCTTCCACGGGCGTTCCGGGATCGTCGCGACCGACGATGATCAGGGTGGGCATCTTGATTTCAGCAAGTTGCTCCAGGTAATCGAGCCTTCGAATCGCCTCGCTGCAACCGATGTAACCCGCCAGGGGTGTTGACAGAAACAGCTTGCGAATAAGCTGCACTTCCGGTGGGTTCTGCGCTAAATAGGGCGGCGTAAACCAGCGTTGCAGGGTATCCTCGACCAGGTCGCTGAGGCCGTTTTCACGGGCAGCATCGATTCGCTCCTGCCACACCGGCTGTGCCTCCGGAGGAATTAGCGCTGCGGTGTCGCAGAGCGAAAGGCTTCGTAACCGATGACCATGATTTAAGGCAATGTACTGACCGATCATCCCTCCCATGGACAAACCCACGAAATGAAGTCCGTCTATTCCCAGCACGTCAAGCAGGCTGACGGTATCTTCACCGAGTTGATCCAGGCTGTAATGCGTTGCAGGTGCCTCACTGCCGCCATGGCCCCGCGTGTCAAAACGCAGTACACGATAATGCGGCTCCAGAGCGGCCATCTGAGGATGCCACATCTCGAGGCTGCTGCCCAGTGAATGGCTTAACACCACAACGGGTGCACCTTCCTTTCCGGACAATTCGTAATTTATCTGTATTCCGTTGGCTTCTACTTTCATTCGTATGTCTCCTCACCCGGACGAACCGGAACTAAAAAAACCTGAAAATGGACCATCGTCTGTCACGCTGACGGCGGCTTTTTCAGGTACAACGATGATATCATCCCCAAAAGAGAAATTCCGCCGGCCACCAGAAACGGTATCGTAAATGATTGGCTGACATCCGCCAGATAGCCCCCCAGGGCAGGTCCCAGGGCCTGGCCGATACCGAAAAACAAGGTAATAAATCCCAAACCCGCCGGAGCCAGCCGTGGTCCGACAAAATCCCCGGCTGCCGCCGCCATAATTGTCGGTATACTCCAGGCTGTTAGCCCGAACAAAACGGCGGACAGATAAATTCCAAATTTTACCTTGATCAACGCATAAATAATATAGGAAATTCCCAGCACAAGGTAAGCCAGGGCGGCTCCGCGACTTCTTCCAAGCCGGTCTGATATACTCCCCCAGATGACGCCGCAAAAAATGCTCAATCCACCGACCATGGCCCAGAGGCCCCCGGCCCATTCCTGGGAAAAGCCCATTTCTTTTATCAGATAGGCGGCAAAAAATACCATATATATGATATAAGAAAGGCCGTAAAAAAAGTAGACGATACCCAGATACCATACGGAACCCATACGGTAGACACTCGTCCACTGCAGGGAGGAAACCTTGTCTGAGGCGGCAAAAACTGATGGAGCCAATTCTTGATTATCTGCGCCGACCTGTCTCAAACCCTTATCTTGCGGACGGCTGCGCACAAACAAAAACACCACTCCGGAAATCAACAATACGGCGCCGCCCAGGATGTACCAGGCAAATCGCCAGCCATCAGTGCTATAGGCAGCTAATATCGGCGGAACTAACAGACCGGATATCAGCGTGCCTGTTCCAATCCCGGCCGATACAATCCCGGTGGCAAATCCACGCCTTTTCATGGCAAACCACGCCGAACCAAGGGCCATGGCCGGAACATAAGCCGCCCCATTGCCCAGACCGGTCATCAGGCGCATGGCGAAAGCAAAGCCGAATGATTGAGACAGCCCGGTCAGAATCATGGTAAGGCCCATCAGTATCAAAGCGGCCGTAATGACGATACGCGTTCCGAACCGGGCGGCAAGAAATCCTCCGATTATGGCCATTGTGAGGTAGCCGATAAAATTTCCCGTGCCCAATAGTCCCAGTTGGGTGTAGTTAAAATTAAGGCCATCCTTCATTGCGGGCAATATTATCGTATAAGCCATACGACCAAATCCATGGGCGGCAATTGTGGTTAGCAGTCCCATAAAAATGACGATCCAGCCGTAATGCAGTTTCCTCTGGCTCATTTTGACTCCCTTCTATTGGCAACTCATTGGGGCTTTGGCCTAAACCTAACGG
>CAMYNZ010000378.1 GCA_947259865.1 uncultured Desulfobacterales bacterium
ACAATTTCTCTGATTGTTTTTTGATTCACCATACAACGGGTCCGGATTCAGTTTGATGCCACGACAAAAGATAAACCGCTTATCTGAAATTATAACGCCTAAACGGTTCGGTATCAAGATTTGCAGGTCTGCTCACGGAACAAACGCGCCAACCAACGAAGCAAGCCAACGGAACAACGCGCTAATTTTCCCTTATAAATGTGCCGTTTCGAAGATCCGCAAGGGCCTGCTCTATTTCTTCGGGGGTATTCATCCGGGCCAGACGGCGATAAGCAGACAGACGTTGATCGATATCAGGGATATAAGATTCCGGGATAAAAGCGGAAAGGTTGAGGTTAACTTCAGGCTCCAGGTTTTCCTGAAGGGGTTCGCCTTTCATATCAGCTATGGCGCTTTCCATAAGCTTCAAAAACATATCATATCCAACTGCGGCAATATGACCGGATTGAGAGGCGCCCAGTAAGGTGCCGCCGCCTCTAATTTTTAAATCGCTCATGGCAATTTGAAAGCCAGAGCCCAAATCGCTGTATTCCATTAATACCTTTAAGCGCTTCTGGGCATTTCGACCCAAAGAAGATTGTCTGGGGATAAATAGGTAAGCGTAAGCCTGCTCATTGGATCGGCCCACTCGGCCCCGCAGCTGGTACATCTGTGCCAGCCCGAATTTATCTGCCCGGTTAACGAGTATCGTATTGGCTGAAGGTATATCAAGCCCTGATTCAATGATAGTGGTACATACCAACATGTCGATTTGCTTGTTGATAAATCGCATCATCACGCGTTCCAGCGCTTCTTCGCTGAGACGACCATGGGCAACAGCCAATCGCACTTCAGGGGCCAGCTCCCGTAATTTGTGAGCATATTTTTGAATAGTATAGATATTATTATGAACAAAGAAAATCTGTCCCTTTCTTTTTAATTCTTTTTGGATGGCATCTCTGACAACGGCATCGTCAAATTCAGAAATATAGGTGATAATCGCCCGGCGGTACTCAGGCGGTGTTGAAATTATGCTGATATCGCGTATACCCATCAAACTCATATGAAGTGTTCGGGGAATGGGTGTGGCCGTTAACGTAAGAACATCAACCGTTCGTCTCAGATTTTTTAACTTTTCTTTATGCTTGACCCCGAAGCGTTGTTCTTCATCGAGAACCAGGAGCCCAAGATCTTTAAAGCCGACATCTTTTGAAAGAAGTCTATGGGTTCCGACAACGATGTCAATCTTTCCGTCCCGCAGATCTGTTATTATTTTACGTTGTTCGGCGGTCGAGCGAAATCTACTCAAACATACAATGTTAACCGGATAGCGCTGAAAACGCTCAACAAATGTCATATAATGCTGTTCTGCAAGAACCGTGGTCGGAACAAGCATGGCAACCTGCTTGCCGTTGTTAACGGCCACAAAAGAGGCCCGCAGCGCAACCTCTGTTTTGCCGTAGCCCACATCGCCGCATATCAGTCGGTCCATCGGGATCGGTTTTTCCATATCCTTCAAAACGTTGTCGATGGCCCTGTGCTGGTCGGCGGTTTCCTCATGAAAAAAACCGGCTTCAAAGTCTCGAAAATATGCGTCGGCAGTATTATAAGCAAAGCCAGTTTCAACTTTGCGGGCGGCATACAGCTTGAGGAGCTCTCCGGCAATTCTTTCGGCAGATTTTTTGACCCGGGATTTAATCCGCGACCACGAACGTCCGCCCATTTTGTCCAGGACCGGCGTAAAACCGTCCACACCGATGTATTTCTCAACATTGCCCATGCGGTCCACGGGCAGATAGAGTTTGTCGTCATCTTTATATACGATCAAGAGGAAGTCATTGGTTGATCCGTTTATTATTAATTTTGAAAGGCCCTGGTACTGTCCGATGCCGTGTTCATTGTGGACCACGAGGTCGCCCTTTTTTAGATCCTCGAAAGCGAGCAGCTCTGATCGCACCTTTTCATCAACACGCGGTCCGCGGTAGCCTCTGGCGCCGAATATTTCCGCATCTGTGATAATCGCCAGTGAGGCTTCCGGCCACACGAACCCCGGGGACATATCTCCCAGGCTTAGGTAAACGGTGCCCTTGCCATTGTTAAGTTCCGGGCAACCCTGAATGGGCCGGGGACGAATACCATAGGGCCCGAAAAGGGACTCAAGTCTGTCGGCCTGGTTTTTAGAGCGGCAGGCAAGTATGATGGTCAGACCCTGTTGTTTTTTTTCAGCGATCCAATCGACAATCGGCAAAAACATATTTTCAGTCGGTTGAGGATTGTTCAGCGCTGTGCTTATCTCAGAATTATCTTTGACATCGAAATGGAACCGGACAGGTGCTTGGGCCCCATTTTCTTCCGGCCTCAGTACGGTAAGCATTTTTAATGCCAGGGATTTTCTGGATCGAAGGAAATCTTGAATATCTTGCCAGTCAAGATACTGTTGATCGGGCGCAACACATAGGCGTCCTTCGCTCTCGGCGGATAAATAATTTTCAGCGGTTTGCTTTTCACAGCCCTGCGCTTTCGCCTGGAGTTCTTCAGGTTCGATTTGAATAAAGAGGCTGTCGGCAGGTGCATAATCAAAGACCGTATCAAGCTCGGGATAGATCAGCGGGATTAGACTTTCAACACCCGGAAATACGCCCTCATTTTTAATACGATCTACAAGTTGTCGAACCCGGCTAACCGGTACTCCCAGATGTGATGCCTGTTGTCGCACCCGGTTTAGGATCTCGACCATCCATTTCTTCTGGAGAATAGCCTCTTTGGCCGGCAGAATAACCGCCTCATCCAGGTCTTTAATTTTTCTTTGATTAGCGCTGGAAAAAAATCTCAAAGATTCAATGCTATCACCGAATAACTCCAGACGCAGCGGATCAGAATACATGGAACAAAAAATATCCAATATGCCGCCCCTGACGCAATAATCTCCCGGTTCCTCAACTATGGCCGCACGAACATAGCCACCGGCAATCAGCTTATCAACCAGATAATCCCGGTCAATTTCTTCTCCGGCCATTATAAGTTCAGCATAATTGCTGAGCTCTTTTCGGGGTAATATTTTTTGTAAACATGCCTCCACGGTGGTTACCGCAACCGGTGGTGATTCAGCTGTCATCATCTTATAGAGCGTACCTATTCGCTTGGCTGCGGTTTCATTGTGATAGGAAATGTATCTAAAAGGTGATATGTTGTAGGGCGGGAAATACAGAACTTCCGAGGCAGTTTGCCTTAAAAAATACTGCAGGTCAGACATTAGTCTTTCTGCGTCTTTGGCCGATGGTACGATAAAAAAAAGAGGGGTCTGATTTTCCAGGTATATCCGGGAAGCCAGGTAGGCAACACTCGCGCCTGACAGTCCGGTACATTCAATGGGGCTTTGCCTGTCCGGGATATTGGCGATCAGTGACGGCAGTGAATATTTTTCTTGATTTTGGCTCATAAACAAAGTAGAGGATGGCCTGTAGTTGCCGACGTAGCTCAGTCGGTAGAGCAGCTGATTCGTAATCAGCAGGTAGGCGGTTCGAATCCGCCCGTCGGCTCCAGAAAATATACAGGGATTTTGGATACTTATGTCCGAAATCCCTTTTTTATAGTAACCCCAAAAAGCCGGAAAGTCAACGACCAGCCGCAGAGCGGGTGGCTTGCCATTTCGGCCATAGGCCGAAATGGCAAAAGCACTA
>CAMYNZ010000379.1 GCA_947259865.1 uncultured Desulfobacterales bacterium
AGCAAAATTAAAAGGCACCACCACCGGCGACACGCTTTGTGACGAGAGCAAAAAGGTAATATTTAAGAGTGCCGAACCACTGCCGACACTGATGTCATTTGCCCTGGCCGCTAAAACCAAGGGGGATGAAGATAAGATATTTTCGTCTTTGTCCAAACTGTTGGAAGTGGATGTCGGGTTGAAACTGGATAGAAATTCCGAAACAAAAGAGATTCTTTTATCCGGAGCCGGCCAGGTGCACATACAATCCACCACCGAGAAACTTAAACGCAAATTTAACGTGGAAGTGGTGCTCAGTACACCCAAAGTTCCTTACAGAGAATCGATTAAAAAGAAAGTTAGAGTCCAGGGAAAACACAAAAAACAGACCGGTGGTCATGGCCAATACGGTGACTGCTGGATTCAGATAGAACCGCTGGCCAGAGGAAAAGGCTTTGAATTTGTGGACGGCATCGTCGGCGGGTCCATACCAAAGACCTATATCCCCGCAGTTGAAAAAGGTATCGTTGAAGCATCCCGCAAAGGCGTTTTAGCAGGCTTTCCCTGCATTGATTTTAAAGTCACCCTGGATGACGGCTCGTTCCACGCGGTAGACTCCTCAGAAATGGCCTTTAAAATTGCGGGTTCGCTTGCCTATAAAAAGGCCACCGAACAAGCCAACCCGGTACTGCTGGAACCCATAATGAAAATTACAATCACCACCCCGGATGAATACATGGGCGACATCATGGGGGACTTGAACGGCAGGCGCGGCAGAGTGCTGGGAGTGGACAGTGCCGGAAAAAACCAGGTCATTAATGCCCAGGTGCCCATGGAAGAATTTTTAACCTATGCGCCGGATCTCAGATCGATGACCGGAGGTCGTGGCATGTTTACCATGGAGTTTTCCCATTACGACGAGGTGCCGGCTCAAATATCTGAAAAAATCGTGGAGGAAATCAAGAAAAGCAAGGAATGATGAATTCACAAAAAATTGAATTCATCATGTTTTAGGACTTAATGGGCTGTTCCCAGGATCATTCTGGCAACAGCCCATTGCGTTTTAAACGGGCTAAATCCCTCTGTAAACGGGCCAAACCGGCTAACCTAATATTTCACTTCGCCATAAATTTAAAACGTATCACTCCTGCGAATCAGTTCAGAGGTTCTTATACACTTCTTGGCGGGTGCATATCCGGCCCAGAAGGCCTCACGGCTGCTGGCCAAAGGAATTCGATTTTGTTTTTTGATTTTTTTTTCAAACGGACACGTTTTGAGATGGAACCGTTTAGAGTGACGGTTTCCGATATAGCTTTCCCCGTTCTCGTTTAGATCACGCCACATTCCTCTTGCGGCCGTCATTGCCTCCCTTTGAGCTTTGAGAAGTAATTTGCCGTACCTATTGTTTTCTACTGTTCCCGGTAAATAATAAGCGACACCGTTTGCAACCATTTTGACGTTTACAAAGGTGCCATCGGATAAAAATACATATGCCAGCAACCGACCGTACCGATCTCGCCTTTTGGCGTCAAATTCCAACCGCACCTTTTTGGCGTTTACCAGCTTGATGTTAAAATTTTTGGCTGCATTTCCGTGCGGTTCGGCACTTTTACCGTGTTCCGCATGAGCGATTTCAGGGGCATTGATTCCATTGTAGCGCACACGCTCCCCGTTCGCCAGAACAATGGTATCCCCGTCGCTTATCCATCGCACGCTGAACCATGTTCCGGCACCCAATAGCACCGGTGACGTCAGTAAAATCGATAGCATTAAAGGCAGAAGATATTTTAGTTTTCGCATCCAGCCCTCGTTTTACGAATCGGTGAAACGGAGCACCTGAGAATCTGTGATCCGGAGAACCGGTGAATATGACAGATTCTCCGATTCCCCGATTCCCCGTTTCTCCGGTTCAATTGCCTTCCCCCTTCTCACCGATTCTATCCGGTTAAACAATCACCCCCCGACCTAGTTTCCCAGCCAACTTCATCCCCGATTCACCAATTCACCGTTTCTCCGGTTCAATTGCCTTCCCCCCACCCTGCCCCTTCCATCTCATCCCTACTCACATCTTCAACTTGCAAATCTTCACCGCGCGCTCATCGAGCATTCCAGACAATCCACCCCTGGCCCCCGGGAGGAATCCCAGGGATTTTTGCCAAACCTCATCATCTTCCATGCAAAAATAGATCGGCACTTCCGGGGCCAGCGCTCTTATCCAGGAAACCATTTTTTGGTAGAGCGCTATTCGCAAAGGTTTAAAATAGCGCATTTTGCCGTCAAGTCCGGGTATTAGTTCACCATAAATTATTTTTGAATCCGGAAAACGTTTTTGTATGATTGGTTTTAACGATGGCATGAACCGCAGCGATCCAAGACTGATCCATATGATATTGTCGGCGGAAACATACCTGAAAATAAGTTTTACAACCCTGCGGTAATCTTCTTCGCAACCAGGGTAAATAATAAGCGGATCGAAATGAAAGCCCACGGGATACCCCCAGGCTTCACATTTTGCTGCAGCCTTTAATCTTGCGACCAGGGAAGCCGTGCGCCGTTCCTCCCGGCCAATGACATATTCGGTGTTCAAGGACCAGGACACCACCGTTTTGCGGTTAGGCCTCAGCCCCTTTAATCCGTTAATGGCCGCGGTTTTGGTTTTTAATTCTAAAACCGCTCGATTCTGCTCGGCAAATTTTTGGATCAGCTGCCTCGAAAGGTCTGTCCAGGGTTCCCACAGCAGGCTGTCCGTGAATTCACCGGTTCCCACCCTGCAAATTCGATTGCCCGTGAAAATTTTGTCGAGTTCACGGAAAAGATCATCGTGGTTGACGAAAAATTGAAGCACAGGGGGATGAAAATAAGCCTGCAAAATACAGTAAGAGCAATCCATGTTGCAGAAAGTGCCCACATGCAGAATTTTATAACCGCAACAGGTGTAAAAACGGGTTCCCGGACAGTCCTTTAAAAAAGCGCCTTTATTACGGGTCAGGTAAAGAATCTGTTTGCCGTCTTGCACGGGATCTTTTGCCCCGGAAATCGCTCTATACACTCTGGCGCTGTCATTTACGATTTCAACCGGGGCACCAATGCGGGATGTTATCGTTTCGAATGACCTGGTTATCAATATATATCTTTGAGATCAACACGGGAGTTGCACTCTGATCGGATTATTTTCTGAGGATGTTTGCCAAATCTTGGTTTTGAATAAGGTTATCCAATGTGGTTTTGCGATCTTTTAGATCAGCTAAATTTTCAAAACACAGTTGAAGGGTGTAGTTTGAGCCTTCGAAATTTTTGGGTGGAATCAGTTGAACATTCGCTCCCAATGTCAGTTTTTTCAGGCGTTTTACAAACGCTGTTTCAGCCCGGGTAATTTCGGGAAAGCGCCGTCGTTTGAGATATTGACGCAACATACGGGTTTTTTCGGCTTTATCGGTTGTTTCCGCCACCATTAGATTTTTTATTTCTTTTCCCGCCAACAATTGCTGAATTGATATATCGTCTCGAGCTGCGATTTCCTGGGTCAATGTGAGTATTTCCCTTTGTTTGTTGAGGCTTAGATTGAACGTGTTGAAGATTTCCGCAACTGCGACGGCATCGTCAGCGTCGAGTTGTGCCAGACGCAATGCCATGGACAGGGATATCGATCCGGATAGGACCCCCTCTTGAATCGACCCGGGAAGATGAAAAAGGGTTTCAACCTTTTTCAGGATGGACAAATTAATCGGCAATCCCAGCTGGGTGGCCGCTTTCAAAAGTATCCCGTCATCCTTTATGACAGAGCGAATCAGACCCACCGATCGCGAAATTTCAATCAAATTGAGCGGTCGCTGGAAAGAATTATCCGTGACCGCTAACTTTACGCATTCGAAGTCCATTCCGCTCGGCTCCAAAATCCTGGCCTCAATTTTGGACCATCCTAGACTTTTACAGGCATTGATTCGTCGAAACCCGGCGACAATCCGATAGCCGGCGGGTTGGCGGCTTAAAAATGGCGGATTTAAAAGCCCCACCACTTCGATTGAAACCCCCAGATCTTCAATCGACGTGTCTGTTGTAATCCGATAGGAACCATCGTTAGTATTGATAGCGGAAAGGGCGACGGTATCTAGTTTAAATTGCATGTTGGGTGTCGGTTAATTGATTCAATGCATCGAGGTATTTCTGGCGGGTGTTTTTGATCACGTCTTCCGGCAGATCGGGTCCCGGTGGTGTCCTGTCCCAGTCGAGGGTGAGCAAATAATCTCTGAGGTACTGCTTGTCAAAACTCTTCTGGGGGCCGCCGGGTGCGTAGGTCTGCTTGGGCCAAAATCTTGATGAATCCGGCGTCAAGATTTCATCAATAAGAATAATTTCGTCTCCAACCAGCCCGAATTCGAATTTGGTGTCTGCTATAATTATGCCTTTTTCGGCGGCCAGGGCGCTGCCTCTATTGTAAATAGACAGACTCAGTGATCGTAGTTTTTCCGCATGGGATTTTCCGATTCTTTTGACAGTTTCGTCAAAATCGATATTTATATCATGGTCGCCAAGTTCTTCCTTGGTGGATGGCGTAAATATAGGCTCGGGAAGCCTATCCGATTCTTTTAATCCATCGGATAGTTTTATTCCGCAAACACTGCCGGATTCCAGGTAAGATTTCCATCCGGAGCCGGATATGTAACCGCGCACAACGCATTCAATCGGCAGCGGCTCGGTCTTTTTTACCAGCATGCTTCTACCCTGCAGGACCTCAGCATACGGTAGACATATATCCGGATAGTCATCCACCTTACTGGTAATTACGTGATTTTCAACCAGGGGCTTCATTTTTTCAAACCAGAAGAGAGATATTTGGTTTAGAATTTTACCTTTATCCGGGATCGGGTTTGGCATGACAACATCAAATGCCGAAATCCTGTCCGTAGCTACCATCAAAAGTGAAGCGCCCAAATCATAAACGTCCCTGACCTTACCTTTTTTAAACAGTTTCAATTCCGGGAAATTGGTATCCACAATACGGGTGTTCATAGATCGAAATCCTTTCTATTAGTTGTTTTCACACCTCAGGGTTAGTCCAAAAGCCCAGCCATAATTCGGCGGGATTTCACGTCTTGATTGATTCCTTATCAGGTATCACTTGCTTTGTTCAAGTTATTTTTGATTCCGGGTAGTCAGGGGGATTTATAGGATGTGTGAAATGTGCTCATGCCCGAGCCATTTATTGGGATTTTTTTCGTTGCCGCTGGAAAGCTGCTATAAACTTTTTCAATATCTTGCTCGCTTTTTTGTCTTTGTCAAAAAACTCAACGCCTAGTTGATACCGGTCTCCTTCACCTTTCGATGAGTGCACAACCCTGCCTTTAATATCCACCAATTCTTCTTCAAGACCGATTGTCAGCATCAATGTGCTGTCTAACTCGACCGGCACAGGTGTTTCCAGACGAATACCGGCTTCGGAAACATCCAGGGTCCTGCCCATTGTCTGTTTCTCATCATCTTTGGAGGCATCGACCAGAATATAGGAGAGGTTTAAGGAATCAATTCTGATAAATTTTCTTTTTTCTTTTCCAGTCATTTTCTCACTCTTTTTGATTAAACTGTCGTCTAAGGTTTATGGGTGCCCTATTGCTTGATTTTCTTTTGATACTCGCAGGCAATCATGGTGATAACCGATATTGAAGTGGCCTGATGTTCTATGATGTTTTTGAAAGCAGAAGATAAATCATCATAATCTTTATGGATATTTTTGGCATTTAAGGCCGACAATTTCAGGTCTTTGGATGCAAAAACTGAGGCGGAATGCGGTTCATGTCCCATTTTTAGAAAAGGAACCTGGCCAAAAAAATCCCCGGGGTTGAGACTGAGCAAGGGAACATAACCATTGTCGGTCTTGCGCACGATATAAGCCTGACCGTGGGTAATGGAAAACATTCTATCTTCATTTCTTCCTTGCTCGATCACCGGTTTTTTACCCTTAATAAATTCTGCAATCCGGTTCTTTTTTAAATATATGTCCATAACACTGTCGGTGATCTGCATCATCCGGTTGTCCAGACTTATGACAACACTTCGTAAATCAGCACCCATGGCCGCATATTCACTTGAGAGCCTTTGGGAATCAAGCATACCCAGCTGTACGCGGCCCACGGCCTTGATGGTAGCATTCCGTACACTATTTTCTGTCAAAAATGAGGCGACGCTGCCGACATAGGCACCGTCGCTGAATCGGAGTATACTCAGCGGTCCCTGGGGTGTTTCTTTTATAACCTCAACCGCACCTTCAAGGATGACCCACATCCAGTTGCCATAGTTTCCCTCTATCACAATTTCGTCGCCATCAAAATACTCTTCTTCGTCAACCACATACATATAATCAACAAAGGGGCCTTTTATAACCGGAATCGCCTTTTCCGCGGTGGATCCGCTCTTTTTATCCTTTTGATAGGACACCGGTCCAAGTTTTTTTATTTTACCGTCATCCACCAACCGGAGTCCGTCCAGAATAATCTCCATCCGGTTTTTATTAACAACATTTTTTTTGTTCACCGCCCCTTCGGTAAAAAGAAACTCCCCTTCGATCCATCCAAAAAGTGAAAAAAGCGCTTCAACTCCTTTCAATGAGCCATTGGATGCATCGACAGGGTCTCCGGTGTCGAAGAATATTAAACCCGGCTCTTGAGCGTACTTGCTCATTATGCGCAGGACTCCGGTACTCGCATTGTTGCCAACAATTTGAACGAGTTCGCCAAGATTTAAAAACGCCAGATTTCCTGCGAAAGC
>CAMYNZ010000380.1 GCA_947259865.1 uncultured Desulfobacterales bacterium
TTTAAAAACTACCTGACTCAGCAAATATTTAACCCGTTCAGGAGTCGGAGCAATTTTTTTGAGACAAGCTGCCGCGTTATAACCTGCCATACCCTACAGCGGCAACTGCCTTCTATTTTACCGCCTGCCGCTTACAACATCCACCGGGGCAAAAACCAACACCGTCGTTTGCCTTTTGAGCGGCAGCAACCATGTGCGCTTTAACATTGTCAGGGGGCTCATCTTGTCTCAAAAAAAATACCCCGACCCCTGACCTCGATAATGGTCGGCAATGACAGCGGAATGAATTATCAGCAGCGAAATCGTGCGCTGTTTGAATGCATTAGGGAGCCTTGCGAGTGAACAGCCTGGAACCCGGATGTGGTTCGGGTGCGCGCTGCTGAGATTGCCGCTAATCTCATGTTTAATGTTCAAAACGCTGTTCATTCGTTAGAATCCCTTGTGCATGAGTTCGCACGATGCAGTCGCTGATGATTAATGCAGCGACCGATCCTAAAAACTCTCGGCTCCGGCATTTACATAAAAAGCTATGGATCGCGTTCATAGAGTCCTGCCAGGTTGGATGGGCTTTAAAGGTTTCCAGAGCGGCGCGACTCAATTCCTCCAGCCGACCCCTGTCATGGTATAGTTGCTGGATATATTTTAAGAGGGATCGATTATCCCCGGGGGATATCAGGAATCCGTTTTGTCCGTGCACAATGATCTCTTTGGCTGCGCCGCTGGCAGAACCGATGGCCGGCAATCCGAAGGCCATCCCCTCTATAATGACTATACCGAATCCCTCATGGGAAAATGGCATCACTAGCACCTGGTGGTGTGATAAATGTCTTGCCAATTCTGTCCCATCTATCGAACCGGTCAAATTGACCTGGTCCGACAATCGGCTATGGATCAGCGATTCGATTTGCCGCACATAAACGGTGTCCATGGACAAACTACCCACAACCGTTAAGCGCCAGATATCTTTGGGTAGATGCGACAAACCTTGGATGAGCGGGTGCAGGCCCTTGTTGGGCAGTACATTCCCGATAAACAGCAACTTGAGCGGGCCTTTTGTTAAGGCCCTCGTTTTTATCTTTTCTTTTGGCTCCAGAAAACCCAGTCGATCTCCGGCCGGGTAAGCGACGACTGAAGGTTTTTTGGATGCAGTTAATTTTTCAACAGCTTTACGCGTGGTTTGGCTGTTATAGATAAACGCATCCACCGATGCCAGATACCGCCTTTCCACAGCGCGGTATATTGCATTGGGCCAGCTGTTTCGGGGTTGGCTGCTGAGCACCTGATGCATTATGGATACAATGGGAAACGTTGAAGTTCTTTTAAGTTTTTTGTTTACGATGAACAGTGACGGATGGCAAAGTCCGTCCTGGAGCAAAATATCAACGGAGGAATGAATGATACGGGCGTAGACGGATGGAATTACATTGTCAAAAAGATGACGGCCATAGTGGCGGCCGGACAGGGAAATAACTTCTGTCTCATGGCCCATGCGCCGCAGATGCGCCACTAAAATTTTATCATATATGTACCCCCCGGTCCGGGTGTCCAAACTTCCGTATATAATGAGGCCGATCCGCATCAAAAATCTTCTCGATACCCCGCCCAGGCCATTTCATTTTCCCAGACCCTGACCGATACGGCGCTTAAATTCTGACCCTTTAATCGCCGGGTCGCTGCCTGGCAAAAGATGCGGGCCAGATGTTCAAGGCTGGGATTGACAGCTTTGAATTCCGGTAATTCGTTCAGGACTGTATCCTTGAAATATTCCACCTGGGCATCCAAATTTGAAAAGACATCATCAATATCAACCAGGTATCCGTAGGGGTCCAGATCTTCGCCCTCCAGCATCAGCTCAACGACATAATGATGAGAATGCAGATCATTTTCCGGACCCCAGTCCCCGCCGATAAGATGATGCTGCGCGATAAAATCGCGTCTGACCGATACTGAGTACATGAACTTTTTCCTTTTTAGTTATGATTCTAATGCTTCACATGCTAACATAGTTAGTATTAACCGTAGATTCACCCTGTTAAATCCTCCGGAGGAGGTCCGCAAAGCGGAATTTAACAGGGCACGCGCAGACAGCCGCTGACAATCGCTTCGCGCTATAAGATACCCTTTTAGATGCCAAACAAGCTATTCATCATATGACAATACGACCTGAATGGATTCTTGCGGTTTTTTGTCCAATAGTTCAAAAGCCTGTTTCACCTGCCTGACATTAAAGCGATGGGTAATAAGTCGCTGCGGCCTCAATAAACCGATCATCTTCCAGACCGTCTCCAGGCGCCTCGATTTTGTCCAGCGCCCTGTAAAGCCAGGCCCAATGGTGCTGACCTGGCTGCTGACCAGCCGAATTCTGTTGCGATGAAACTCTCGTCCGAGCGCCAGCTCGGCCTTTTTGGTACCGTACCAGGAACCGATAACAATTCGTGTATCAAAACCGGCCGCTGCGATAGCGAGCTCCAAAGTAGAGGGCTCACCGGAGAGTTCATAAACAAGATCGGCTGAACCCTGGTTGGCAAATGATTTGAGAACCTCCGCTACCCGGGACCGAATGTGCTTGTCAACCGGATCCATAGAATGCTGGGCCCCCAGCTCCAGTGATTTTTGTCGTCGAAGGGGGTGACGATCCAATGTGATCAAAAGGCTTAGCGGAAATTTTGACAACAAAGCCGTCGTTAACAATCCAACCACCCCTTGTCCGAAAACCATAACGCATTCGCCGATAATCGGTGCACCGTCCATTAACAGATTAACGGCCGTTTCCATGTTGGGCAGAAAAAGGGCTTCGGTAGCCCCAATTTCGGGCGGAAGGGCGATAAGTTCTTCGGTTTTTGCCAGGAAATGGCTCGCATGCGGATGGAAGGCAAAAACCGATTTTCCCAGCCAAGCGTCCTTGACCCCGGAGCCGACGGCAACAACGTCTCCTACGGTGGTATAGCCGTATTTAACGGGATATTGAAAGCTGCCGGAAAGGCACTTTATGGTTGAATCGATCGGCCAGCCGGCGGGGACCAGGCCTTTGTATACCAACATTTCAGAACCCTGGCTTATCGCCGACCACTTTGTTTTGACAAGAACCTTATTCTTTTCGATCGCCGGCACCGGCTGAATATGAATGTCTACCGCATAGGGCTTGTTAAAGATAACAGAAATTTGCTTCATTGGTCTTCCCAAGCAGGTCGGGCCCACATAATGAGGTCGGTATCCAAACGATGATAAACCACATTTTCCAGTCGTAAATAGGAGGAAAGGCCAAGACCCCGTTTATCAATCACTTGCAATCCACCGACCAGTTTAGGCGAAATGGTAATGATAAACTGATCAACGAGCTTTTCATTCACAAAGCTGGTTATGACCTCGGCCCCGCCTTCAACCATGATACTGTCGACTGCTTTTTCGGCCAGAAGCCCCATCAGTGCCCGCAGGTCGATCCTACCCTGCCCGTCCGTGTCACACGATAACACGGTTGCACCGGCGTCCCGCAGGGCTTTAATTTTCTTGCGCGAGTTGCCTTTTGCGTTCACGATCCAGGAACTGACGTCCATTCTATTGACGAGTTTCGAATCAACGGGTGTTCGCAACCGGGTGTCGAGGACCACGGGTTGGGGGCTCTTTCCTTCGGCCAATCTTACATTCAACCG
>CAMYNZ010000381.1 GCA_947259865.1 uncultured Desulfobacterales bacterium
AAACCCTATTTCTCTGCGCCTATATCTTTGTGAATTTAACGGCCGCCCGGATTCCCGGCGCTTTGGAAAATGGCCCGCCGGGCCCGGCGGGATTTACCGCTTTCATCTTATACATTGCCGGCCAACCGGGCAAAAACATTGTGATGCCCTCTCAAAGAGATTCGGGCAACCGTCCTTATTCGTTTTAAGATTTGATGCCACGAATGATCCAGCGCTCAACCGGGGCAGAACCTTTCTTGGTTCTGCCTTTGCATTACGTATCCTGTTACGCTCTCAAGATTTCCGACATGTCTGATCACGATCTGGTTCAAGTGTGAACATTCGGTGGCAATAATAAATAAACGGAATCTTGCGCGGTTGTAGCCATTGCCAGCAAAAATCCCAAGATTTATTTCAATCAAGATTAATCCAGAGGGTAAGTCTGATGCCAAAAACACCGACCCATGCGAGATTGGAGAAAAAGGTCAGCGAGCTTGAGAAAGAAGTCGCTTTTCACAGGCACACCGCAGAAACCCTTCGAGAAGATGCCGAGCGGTATCGGATAGCAGTAGAATATTCAAACGACGGTTTTGCATTCACCGAACAGGGTAAGCTCGTGCATTTTAATAAAAGATTTTTAGAGATCTTTGGTTATGATCGACCGCAAGATTTGCAGGGTAAGTCAATATCCAAAACGATCCATCCGGATGATCGCAAACGCGTTATGGATATTTACAATAAACGGCAAAAAGGCACGCCGGTGCCCACCATATACGAGTTCAAAGGATTACGAAAGGATGGAAAGCCAATTTATATTGAAATCTCTGCAACCATAACCCGATATCGGGGACACAATGTCAATTTGTCTTTTCTCAGGGACATTTCTTCCAGGAGAAAGGCCGAAGATGCATTGCGTGAAAGCGAAGAAAAATATCGCAATCTGGTGGAGACAATGAACGAAGGACTAGGCGTAACCGATGAAAAATACGTCTTCACCTACGCCAATCAGAAGTTTGCCGATATGCTGGGCCGCCCAGAAGATGCCATCGTTGGGCATCACATTGCCGAATTCGTGGCCGAGGATTATCAGGATGTAATAAATCGGCAGATAAATCAAAGAAAGACCGGGCAAGCCAAGCGCTATGAGCTGGTCTGGGATGGTAAAGATGGGCGTCGTTTGCATACGCTTATTTCGCCCAAAGGTATTTTTGATCCGGAAGGCCGTTTCATCGGTAGTTTCGGCGTACTCACGGATATCACCAAGCTCAAACTCACGGAAAAGGCGCTTGAAGAAAGTGAACTCAGATACCGCCAACTTGTAAAGCGTGCGCCCACCGGAATTTATGAAATTGATATTCCCAATTTGAAGTTTATCAGTGTAAATGATGTGATGTGCGAATATACCGGCTATACCCGGGAAGAAATTCTGGCCATGGGGCCGTGGGATGTTTTAACCGAAGAAAGCCTAAAGGACTTTATCGAACGACAACAAAAAACGCTGGAAGGCATGCAAATTCCTGATACCGTGGAGTACAAAATCAAAAAAAAGAACGGCGCTGAGATGTGGGTCATGTTGAATGCACACGTGGTCTACGAGGAAGGCAAGCCGGTAAACGCAACGGTCGTGGTCCACGATATCTCCGATCGCAAGCAGGCAGAGGAAGCCCTGCGGGAAAGCGAGGAACGCTTCCGGGCTATATTTGAGCAGGCCGCTGTGGGTATCGCCCATAATGACCCCGAGGGTAATTTTGTGAGGGCCAACCAGCGTTTTTGCGATCTTCTCGGTTACAGTCATGAACAGCTTAATGATTTGAGCGTCAATGACATAACCCACCCGGATGACCTGGAAGTGGGAAGCGAGGAGATCGAAAAATTGCTGGCCGGTAAGAAGCAAGTTCATACAATGGAAAAGCGTTTTCTTCGCAAAAACGGTACTGAAATGTGGGGAAAAGTTACGGTTTCCCTGGTGCGAAATGGCGCCGGACGCCCCAAGTACTTCATCGGGATTCTTGAAGACATCACTGAGCAAAAGGTCATGCAGGCCGAAAAAAAACGGCTCGAAATCCAGCTCAGGCAGGCCCAGAAGATGGAGGCCGTTGGTACCCTGGCCGGTGGCATCGCCCATGATTTCAACAATATTCTGGGAGCCATCATCGGGTATGCTGAAATGTTGCAGATGTATGATGTTCCTGAAGACAGCCCCATGCGGCCCAACTTAGACCAGGTGCTGAAAGCAGGCCATCGCGCCAAGGATTTGGTAAAACAGATCCTGGCCTTCAGCAGGCAAAGTGAAAAAGAGTTAAAACCTGTTCAGCTGCATCCAATTGTCAAGGAGGTCATTAAATTTCTCAGGGCCACCCTGCCGGCTACGATTGAGATAAGACAGCAAATTGATGCCGCAACGGGCGCGGTATTGGCGGACACGACGCAAATACATCAAGTGATAATGAATCTCTGCACCAACGCCCATCATGCCATGTGGGAACACGGCGGGATTCTGGATGTATCCCTGGCCCAGATCAAAATCAATGAGAGAGAAGCCTCTCAATTTGAAGAACTTGATCCCGGGGTGTATCTAAAGATCAGCGTCAGCGACACGGGACATGGTATGACGCCGGATATCCTGGACAGGATTTTTGATCCCTACTTCACCACCAAAGAAAAAGGGGTGGGCACCGGTATGGGATTAGCCGTTGTTCATGGCATTATAAAAAGGCACAAAGGCGCGATAAGTGTTGACAGTCACCCCGGGAAGGGAACCCGTTTTAATGTTTATATTCCCGTCATTGAAGGCCAGGCCGGGTTGGAGCCGGAGGCATTTGAGCCCCTTCCGATGGGAAATGAAAGAATACTGTTTATAGATGATGAACTGGCGCTCGCTGACCTGGGCAAGCAGATGCTGGAGCGCCTGGGATATCACGTTGAAACCCGTACTAGCCCCAGCGAGGCGTGTGAATTATTCAATAACCGTCCGGGCCACTTCGATTTGGTGATAACCGATATGACCATGCCGCAAATGACGGGAGAAGAACTGACAAAGGAGTTGATTGACATTCAGCCGGATATCCCGGTTATTCTGTGCACCGGTTTCAGCGAAAAAATGAGTGTTGCCAAGGCCAGGTTACTGGGTATTCGGGGTTTCCTGCTGAAACCCATCACCATCCGCGACCTGGCAGACACCGTTCGAAACGTTTTGGACAGCAAGTAGTTAAACCGGTTGCCCTTTAAAACCGGTAATTATCAAAAATTACATCAAGCGTCAGATGACCAAACTGCACCTGAATATGCAGCTGGATGGTATCTTTTTCCGGGTAATCCCCTCTGCCTAAAAAATCGAAACCCATCACCTTAAACCAACCACTCCTGTCAGCCCGGATTTCCAATCGGCTTTATGTTATTATTTCTTCTGGATTTATCCTGCAAAACGGGTGGGTTTATACGCCACTGTTGAGTCGTTATAATTTTTTAATATAGATTAAAATTCTTGGTTGACATTTTGATTTTATTTGATCTATATGGTGCGGTCATAGAGGACAAAAATCTCGGAAAGCTTGTCAGACACTGATGTGCTTCTCATGTTGCAAACTTTTTTCATCAAATTGACGTGCGGGGTGAAAACTTTCCATGTAATGTGAAAAATGCAAAGAAGAGACCCATTG
>CAMYNZ010000382.1 GCA_947259865.1 uncultured Desulfobacterales bacterium
CCTGACCTGGACGGACCTGGCAGCACTTCTTGAAAATATCATGTTAAAATAAGTTCCGACTTCTCAAAAACCAAGCCCACACAACCTGCCTGATCACTCCCGACGACCTCGCCCGGAGCGGCTGAGAACCTCCTGATAGATCTCAATAAATTTTTCTGAAATTTTATCCCACGAAAATTTTTTCTGCACCACCCGGTAGCCGTTTTCCACAAGCTTTCGCCGCAGAGGTGAATCCGATAAAATCTTCGTGATTTTCTCTGCCAGGGAATCCGGCTCTTTCTGCCTTGCCAGCAGCCCGGTCTCTCCATCCGTTATGATATCCGGGATGCCTCCCACCGCACTTCCGACTACCGGAAGCCCGCAGGCCATAGCCTCGAGCAGAACCACCCCCAGCCCTTCTGTTTCTCCCTTTGCATTGACAATCGACGGCAGCACAAATAGATCGGCCGATGTATAATAATCCAGCAGTTCTTCCTGGGACACCGCATCTATATAGGCGACCCTTTCAGCCAGGTTCAAACTGTTGGACAGGTTAACCAGATCGTCTTTCATGGGTCCGGAACCGACCACGAGCAATTGGGTTTCCGGAAATTGTTTCAAAACCGCCGGCAGTGCCCGGATAAGGTAGTCAATACCTTTTAAATCGATCAGCCTTCCGGCATACAGAATACGCTTTTCTTCGGCTTTAGCCCCTGTCTGATGAGCGTTCCCGCCATGGGCCGCAGACAAAAAACAGGGATTGACACCCATGGGCACAACGGCAATGTCATCTTTCATCGAAATATGGTGCGCCATCCGTGCGGTTTCACTGCTGTTTGCGGTACAGGCATCCGAGCGTTTGATGACTTTGGCATTCAGCCACTTTAATCCCGGATACCTTAATCCATGAATATCGGATCCATGAAGCGTGATGATGCAGGGGATTTTTGAGATTTGGCTGCAAATAATTCCGGTCAATCCCTGGGGCAGGGACCAGTGGGCATGGATAATATCGAAGCTGTGTTTGTTGACCATTTTCAGGCAATACAGAATCTCGGCCATGATGAAAAACGGCAGTTGGCATCTGGCCAGCAGGCTTTTCTTCAAATTGGGCAATATGCCATATCCGTAGCACAGGCGTTGATATTTGGTGGGAAAAAAATAGGGAAATCGGGTGATCGATAGTTTTCCGCGGTATTCTGTGCGGGGAAAGCCGTGATCATGGGGACACAGGACCTCAATATCAAGCCCTTTGTTTGCCAGCGAGGCTGCAAGCTGGTAAACAAAGGGGCCGGCCGAATCTTCTTCGTCCCTGGGAAAGGATGAGGTCAGGATACAGACTTTCACATTATTCATTTTTTCTCAGCGGGGCTGTGAAACTCAAGGGGCCTTCTGCCTTCGCGACGTTCGAATCTCATCTGGCATATCTGCTCCGAAACCAGACCCATCATGAAAATGATAACGGAGGTCATAAACAGCAGCGCACTCATGTTGGTGAACCGGTGATACAGGATGAAGGTATACAAATAATGGCTCAAACCGGTCAGAAACAGTACAAAACTGACCGGAAGAAATATCCGAAAGGGCGAATAAAGGGTACAAATTTTGATGATAATCAAAAAGAACCGCACCCCGTCTCTGACGATGCGGATACCGCTGCGTCCTTTTTTGCGGGGCTTGATTTGGATGGGAAGATATTTGACGCTTCGGCCGGTTCGAAAAACACCCAGCGTCAAGGTGGCCGGATAGGAAAAGGTGTTGGGAAGAAGATAAATAAAGCCTCGGGCTATATCTGCTTTAACCGCCCGAAATCCAGAGGTCAAATCCTTTATGGCAACTTTGGCAACGTAAGATGCCAGCCAGTTGTATAATTTATTGGCTATCGCCCGCGCAAAGGATGCATGACCCTTACTCGGCCGTGAGCCGACCACCATATCAAATTGGGGTAAATATTCGAGCATTTCCCGGATATCTCCAGGGTCGTGCTGACCGTCGCCATCCATAAAAATAAAGATATCGCCGCCGGCAACCCGGATACCGCTTTTGATGGCAGCACCATTGCCGATATTATAGGGATGGCTGTAAACGGTGGCACCGGCTTTTCCGGCTTTATCCGCCGTGGCATCCTTTGATCCGTCGTTGATAACAATAATTTCAAAGTCAGGATACAGTCGCCTGATTTTTTCAATCAGATCACCGATGGTCCGGGCTTCATTAAATGCCGGTATGATAACAGAAATTTGTGGACTGGACATGAGTTAATTGTTTATACATAGAATTGATTGCCTCAATGATCATATACCGACCTGGTATATAATTATTGTAGAGAGTTATGAAATATATTCCATATACGAGATTGTCACTGCAAGGTTGTTCTCAACCGACAGCCCTTCAACCTTTAAATATATCACAACAACAATTTATTGTATACCTTGTATCATAGGCATTTTAATCCCTTACGAGTGCCTGTAACTGACACCGCATTTGTGAAATGGCGTGTCACTTCTAATGTTCTTTTGTGCCGGTAAAAAATAGAATTGGACTTAAAAACCGCCCGCCGTCTGTTGCAATATTACTTAAGAAGCTTCTTTTTCATTGTTTTTCTGGAGAGAATCGTGCAGGGACTCATAGTATTTTAGGGTTTCCAGATAGGTTTTATTGCCGGGTTCTAAAGCAATGGCCTCTTTGATTATTTGTATCGCATCATCAAATTTTGACAGTCTGGCATAAAAATAGGCCAGGCGGGCCTTTGATTTTGCATTATCAGGCTCAAGATCGACCAGTATCGTTTGCAATTTCCGGACCCTTTCCAAAGTTGCCTTCGTAATCGACTCAGAGGTTAACAATTGATAGTTTATCCACTCGTAGCAGAAACGCTTGAAGCGTTGTCGGATAACCTTACTGCCCGCATACTTGATCATCAATTGCCGAAAAATGGCGATGCCTTTTTCTTCTTTTTCAACTGCAAAGGCTCGCTCAATTTCCCTCATAATTTTTAGATTTTGATTCAGATCAACCGTGTCGCCATGTTTTGACCACCAGTTATTCCAGGTTGCAAAATCATACCGTTTTTCCCCGGAAAATTCGATACCGCAATAATAAGCCAACTCTTTGGCCAGGTCATTATCATAATGTTGAAACGTATCGATCGAAGGAAAGCGTAAGGTATTTATCAAAACTGGAATGCCGATTTTCAAACCGGATAGTATCAGCGATTTGGCCGCGGCTCTCTGTACGTATACGTTATGATCTTGCAGGCTTTCCACCAGTGCATTTATCGCTTCCGGTTGAGGGGCGAAAAAATACAGACCGGATGCAGCCACAGTCCTGATAACTTCATCCGGTTCCCCCAGGCATTTAATGAGCGTATGCATCACAAACACTAGATCTTCATTAATCTGACCCTTTTTCAATCTAAGAATTGTAGACAAAGCTTGAATTGCCAGTTGCCTGATTTTCTGTTCACCATTGGATGCTACTATTTGAACCAGTGGATCGATTGCGGCAGTTAGGCCCATTTTACCTGCGGCCCATATCACTTCAGGGTTAGCCCTTTTTCCCTGCTGCTTTAAAATGCCGATCAACGCAGGGGCAGCGCTTTTTACCTGCCACCATCCCAGCGTCCTTGCGGCATATCGTTGCACTTCTGGA
>CAMYNZ010000383.1 GCA_947259865.1 uncultured Desulfobacterales bacterium
CCGCCACCTTATATGCAATACGACCTTTGGGCAAAAGCACGCTTTCAGGTGCATGGATCTCTTTTATGCGCACCATCCGATTGTCCCGGGGGATGTTTCGGGTGATATAATCAGATACAATTTTAGCGATTTTCTGTTTATCAATTTCGACATAACTGCGCGATATAAGAATCCGCCGGGGAACCTCTAAACGAACAGACGCTAAATCAATACGATGCTGCTCTAAACGCTTCTGTAGATGCCGTTGTTCGTATTGGCGCGTTTTACCCGCCGAGGGCGCTTTTCCAATAACGATCTCCCTTAGCTGTTGAATCAATTGCGTGTCGCTGCCCTCAAATGATGCTATCTGACCTAATAAAACCTCGCCATTTTCGACTTCAACCTGATCCGGGATCCGTATGGTGGTTATATCCGCAACAGCAGCGACTGCGTTCACCCCTAAAATAGCGATCGCTGCCAAAAAGAAAAACAATCCACGGTAAAACTGCTTCGATTTTTTAAATGTTAAGTGGTTGGCATTCATTTTGTTCGATTACCGTTTAAGGTTATTTGCCATTTGTAACATGTCATCGGCTGTCTTGATGACTTTACTGTTGGTTTCATACGCTCTTTGAGCCGTAATCATGTTGACCATTTCATCCACGACACTCACATTGGACATTTCCAAAAAGCCCTGTGCAATCGTACCAAGACCCGTTTGTCCGGGGGTGCCGGTGATTTCAGTGCCGGATGCCACGGTGGGAAGGTAAAGGTTTTTGCCCATGCTTCTGAGTCCGGCAGGATTTACGAAGCGGGCCAGTTGAATAGAACCGATCTCAGTCGGTGTCGGGTCGGCCGCCTGGATAACGGAGACCGTTCCATCCATTCCCACGGAAATAGAAACCGTGTCGGTGGGAATCGTCAATTCCGGCAGCAGTGGAAAACCGTCCGGATTGACAATCCGACCATCGGCATCCAGTTTGAATTCTCCGGCACGACTGTAAGAAGTTTCTCCGTTGGGCAATTCTATCTGGAAGAAACCATCGCCCTCAATGGCCCAGTCGAGTTCATTTTTGGTATTTTGAAAATCCCCCTGGCTAAACATCTTCTGAACTGCCGCAGGGCGGGTACCATGCCCCAGCTGGATACCGGTGGGGACAACCGTATCCTGTGAGGAAGCGGCTCCGGCCGGCCGCATACTTTCGTATAATAAATCTTGAAACTCGGCCCGGCTTTTCTTAAAACCGGATGTATTCACATTGGCCAGATTGTTTGAAATCACATCAATATTGAGTTCTTGCGCCTGCATGCCGGTGGCTGAAGTCCACAAACTGCGTATCATTTTACCTCCTGTAATTTAACGGTTATTTGTTAATCGTTAATTGTTATTCGATTTTTTACATCACCTTCAAATGTATCCTCTTCTTAACCAGATAACCAATAACGAATAACCCGTAACTTAGCACTAGGCCGTCCTTCCAACCTCGTTAATCATTTTAGCGTTCATATCATCTATGGAGCGTATCGTTTTCTGATATGATTCGTAGCCGCGCAGCACCTCGATCATCTCGGTCATCATTCTGACAACATCGACATTTGAAAGCTCGAGAAATCCCTGACTGATCGTGAAATCTTCATCCATATCCTTGAGGGCATTCGGGTTTACCGCGCGATAAAAATTATGGCCCGCTTTTTCAAGGCCCGAAGCGTTTGTAAAATCAACAACGCGCAGGCGATCGACTTGAGATCCATCGACTGTCACAAATCCGTCCTCGGACACTGATAATTCTCGTTTGTCCTCAGAAGGTTTTGCCAGTTTGATCTGGATCTCGCCACCCTGCCCCAATACCGGCCAGCCTTCCTGAGTAACCAGCACCTCGTCTTTATCAACCGTGAAGTCCCCGCGACGCGTATAGCGGACACCATCCGGTGTCTGAACACAGAAAAAACCTCTGCCGTTTAGGGCCAGGTCAAATGGGCTGCCCGTTTTTTTCATTTCGCCTGATGAAAAATCGGTATATGAGCTGTATTGCATCCAGTATGCCGGGGCCTGCGAACGGTCCCGGTAAACGGGTAGTTGTTTATTGTCGACGGCCTCAGAAAGACTAAAGGCCTGGAAGCGACTTCTATCTTTTTTAAAGCCGACCGTATTGACGTTGGCCAGATTATTGGAGAGAATCTGCAACCGCTTTTCGTATGCCAGAGCACCGGTTGCAGCCATGTAAATCGATCCACTCATTGACGAACTCCTTATCCCAAAATATCTGATAAAATAATTGAATGCGCCATGCCATTCCGATGAAGAATTGGCGAAATTCAGCGCCTGACAATCAATCCGCTGCCTTAAGAATGCAAGACACATACCAAAGCAGCGCCTAATTTGTGACCGCAGAAAAGAGATCCAATGCCAGTTAAGACCGGAAGGGGATAACCTTTTTTAATAACAATATTAAATGCTTACAAATCAATCTTGTTGATCGTCCCCGCTGCCCACGATGCCGGCAGCGCACGCAAACAAAAACACCTGGCACCAAAAATAATTCGACAAAATCGATAGGGTATATTTTGCCGATCAACGCTTGATTTGCCTAGAGATGGATTCGGTTGGTTCGCAGCACTTGCCTTTGGGCCGATAAAGCACGTCAAATCCAAATGCTGGAAATGAGATGAAAGAAAAAACACATCGAGGAGGGTTCAGGCGGACGGGCTGTTTTTATGGTTGGCCGATTCAGCACTCAGACGTTTAAGCTTTAAAACCAGCTCGATTTCTCCTTTGGGGACATTTAGTTCTTCAGAAATATCTTCTAAACTCATTCCCTGACCGGCCAGGGTTTCGATTGCAGTGTAAATCGTGTCGGCAGCATTTAATTCGGCCGTTTCGGCATCGGGTGTCTGAGCGGCCACACGATCCGCTGACGCCTGGACCAGATGCGGTGCCATTTGGGGTTCTCTTAGCTCGAAGTAAGTCTCCAGCGTTTGGCGCTCTTTAGCGATGGTTTCCATGATGTGTGTAAAGGCCAGGTCGGATTGTTGCCGGATCGCCTGGACGATGAATTCGGTGTTAAAGTTCTGCGTGTTTTCCCCTTTAGGTGTCTTTAGCAATAGTTGTTTGTATTTGATCTTATTTCGGATAAGGACCAGTAGAATAAAACAGCACAGTAATATTTGAGTTCCATCCGAAACGATTTCCCACAAGTTGATTGGTTGCAACGCCATTTTAACTCCCTGAACACTTCGTGCGTCAATGATTAGATGCGAATATCGATAATTTTCTTCTCAGTACCTTCTTCGGTTTCTAAAGGCTCGGATGCGTTTGGAAGTTCGGCAGAATCGTTGGTTGACACCTTTTGGGCTTTATCAGAAGGCTCGGCGCTCTTCGATTCTTTTTTTCGTTTTTTCTTTTTCTTTTTCTTCTCGTCTTCCGCATCCAGATATTTTTCAAAAGGCGGCTTTTCTTGTTCCCGTTTTTTGCGGTTGACTTTATTGACCCCGCCGGCAGCTGGTACCGGAGGAATTCGATTGGGGAAATTAACATCTTCAACCATGATTCTATCCTTTAGTCGCAGATTTTATCTCACCCTTTCACACTCCCACGTCCGAATTTTAGCTAAATTGATCGTTTCAAATTTTAAAAAAGA
>CAMYNZ010000384.1 GCA_947259865.1 uncultured Desulfobacterales bacterium
CCGGATTGCTTCGGATACAGTGGAATCCACGATGCCCGAAGCCGGAGACGGCGAAATTCTGCTTCGGGTGGCGGGGTGTGGTGTCTGTCACACTGATCTGGGATTTTACTATGACGGAGTTCGCACCAAATCACCGCTGCCGTTGACCCTGGGGCATGAGATCAGCGGAATTGTCGAGGCCGTCGGTCCGGGGGCTGAAAATTGGAAAAACAAGGCGGCCATCGTACCGGCCGTGATACCCTGCGGAGGCTGTGATGTGTGCAAACGTGGCCTGGGCAATATCTGTGTCGCCCAGAAAATGCCCGGAAACGATGTCCAGGGAGGGTTTGCAAGTCACATCCTTGTACCGGCAGCGCAGTTGTGCGAGGTACCGGTCGATAAAGATTATAAACCAGAGGGCCAATCCGGCGTTTTACTTGAGGAACTTTCAGTCATCGCCGATGCCGTGACCACCCCTTACCAGGCGATTGTTCAGGCCGGACTGTCCCGGGAGGACACCGCCATTTTCGTGGGGGTCGGTGGTGTCGGTGGTTTCGGGGCTCAGATTGCCAAAGCTTTTGGTGCTGCTGTGGTGGCCATTGATGTCGACCCGGCCAAGCTTGAAGCAATATCCGCCTACGTGGACTGCACGTTTAATGCTAAAGAAATGGCTTTCAAGGACCTGCGCAAAGCCGTATCAGGGTTTGTAAAGGAACAGGGACGGCGACGAACCGAGTGGAAGATTTTTGAAACCTCGGGCACGGCCGCCGGCCAGAAGACCGCCTATGGCCTGCTTACTTTTGGGGCCCATCTATCGGTGGTCGGCTTTACCATGGATAGCGTGGATATCAGACTGTCAAATCTAATGGCGTTTCATGCCAGCGCCAGAGGCAACTGGGGGTGTTTGCCCCAGTATTATAAACCGGTTTTGGACCTGGTGCTGGAAGACAAAGTCAAAATCAGCCCGTTTACAAAGTCGTTTCCCTTGTCAGAAATCAATGAAGTGTTTGAAGCGGTGCACAGCCGCAAGATTATGCAGCGACCGGTGTTGATACCGTGAACCAAAATCTTAATTAGTGCCCATCCGAAAATTAAAACGGGCACGAATTAGTTTCCAATTTGGAAATGAGCAATTTTTTCGATGAGCAAAGCCGCACAAGCCCGCCCGCCTCGCCTGAACGGCTCGCGATGGCGGGCAGGGGTTTACGACGAGGCGCACTGATCGTACGTCGAGGAAGTAAACCCGCGGAGAACGCCGCTCATCGGAAAAAGGGCCATTTCCGGATGGAAACTAATTAGAAATATATACAAAGGAAGCAACTCATGCACAAACTACTCACAGACAATCCAGGTGAAAAGATGCTGCTGTTGGGCAATGAGGCCATTGCCCGGGGTGGCATCGAAGCAGGTGTGGCCTTTGCCAGTACCTATCCCGGCACACCGTCTTCAGAAATTTCGACCAACTTTTTCCAGATGGCCCAGGAATGCGATCTGTATTTTGAATACAGCACCAATGAAAAGGTTTCCATGGAGGTGGCTGCGGCAGCCGCAATTTCAGGGGTTCGCAGCATGTGTGTTATGAAACACGTGGGTCTTAATGTGGCGGCGGATGTTCTTATGACCCTGGCGTATGTCGGTGTCAAAGCCGGCATGGTGGTCTTAACGGCTGACGATCCTTTCATGTTTTCCAGCCAGAACGAACAGGACAATCGATATTACGCCAAGCTGTCCGGTCTTCCCCTGGTCGAACCGTCGTCGGTGGCAGAAGCCAAGGATCTGATTCCCTATGCCATCGATTTATCTGAAAAACTCCAGGAACCGGTAATTGTCAGGACTACCACCCGGATCAATCATTCCTCCGGGGTGGTAACCCTGGGTAAAATCAGGCAGCGGGTCACAAAGGGTTATTTCACCAAAGATCCCTTAAATCTGGTGCCGGTGCCGGCTGTGGCTCGAAAATTACATGTCAAATTGCTCAAAAATTGGGAAGAGGCCCGGGCCCTGGCCGAAAAATCCGAATATAATTTCACGGAAGGCAACGGCAGCTGGGGGATCATCTGCAACGGTGTCAGTTATAATTATGTCAGCGACGCCATAAAAAACCTGGATATAGCAGACAAGGTTAAAGTGCTGCGCATCGGCTTTTCACACCCATTGCCGGAAGCATTGATCAAGGGCTATCTGAAAAAGTGTGACAAAGTACTGGTTGTCGAAGAGGGAGAGCCCTATATGGAGGAAGCGGTCAAAGCCTTTGCCCAGGAGGAGGGACTGACGCTTTCCATCAAGGGCAAGACCAAGGATCTGTTCACCCGTCTTTACGAATATGATCCGGCCCAGGTTAAGGGCTGTATCGCCCGGTATTTTGGACTGGACTACACCCCGCCGGCCATACCCGATCTGTCTGACATACCCGATGTTCCCCAGCGCCCGCCGGTATTGTGTGCCGGATGCTCCCACCGGGCTACCTATCTCGAAGTCAAAAAAGCCGCAGAGGGTTTAGATACCATCTATCCCTCCGACATCGGATGCTACACCCTGGGACTGCTGCCGCCGCTGTCAACAGCGGATTATCTTTTATGCATGGGTTCTTCGGTGGACACAGCCGGCGGTTTTTCAAAAGTCACGGATCAAAAGGTTATTGCCTTTATCGGTGATTCCACCTTTTTCCATTCCGGCATATCCGGTTTGATAAACGCCGTTTATAACAATCATAATTTCACCCTGGTTATTCTGGACAACGGCACGACGGCTATGACCGGGCATCAACCGAATCCGGGCGTTGACATGAAACAGTTAAACCTTGACGGCTACGGCCGGGTATCGATTGAAGCCATCGTCAGAGCCATCGGCGTCCAGCATGTCGCGGTTATCAAACCCTACAAGGTTAAAAAAAGTAGCGAGGCCCTGAAAGAAGCCATCAACTTCAAAGGGGTATCGGTCATAATATCCGAGGAAATGTGTGCGCTGTATGCCCAGGCCCTCAAGTTATCCAAACGCAAACCCTTTCATGTGAGTAAAAAATGCAAAGATCACAAGGATTGCATCAATTCTCTGGCATGCCCGGCTTTTTATATCTGGAATGAGCGGGTTAAAATAGATCCCAATCTGTGCACGGGCTGTGCGGTCTGTGCCCAGATATGCCCTGAAAATGCAATATTGCCGGTAAAAGCCAGCGCATAAGCATATAAACGAGTTATCTTATATCGGACAGGACGAGAATAATGAATACAAAAAGATTGGTTATCGTAGCAGTCGGAGGACAGGGAAACTTACTGGCATCCAGTGTGCTGGGAGAAGCGGCGCTGCTTTCCGGGGTACCGCTGAATATGAGTGAAATTCACGGAATGGCCCAGCGGGGCGGTGTCGTGGAATCCGCCCTTGTGTTCGGTGACGCCAACAGCACCATCATATCCGATGGCGAGGCCGACCTTCTGGTCGGATTCGAACCGGCCGAAACCCTCAGGGCGTTGCCAAAATGCAATTCCAGTACCGTGGTTATCACCAACCTTGCACCCTTGATGCCCTTTACGGTAAATATCGGAATAGGTGTCTACCCGGATCTGGCAGAACTGCAAGAACTTATTCGGGCCAAGACAGCCAAGCTCATTGCTTTCAATGCGGCTTCCCTGGCCAAAG
>CAMYNZ010000385.1 GCA_947259865.1 uncultured Desulfobacterales bacterium
GGCCGTTCAACCGCGTGATATCTCGCAGTCTCCGCAATATTGCTCACTTCTGACTAGAAGTGGTTTCAAAACCCCATTTTATCCGCCTCCGGTGGGCTAAGGCCCAATGGCTGTGTTGCAAACCTCCTCAAAATGCTCACAGAAGAAAGTGAGGTAAAGTTGAAAGTGAACTAAAGTGACTAAAGCCCGCCCTGGTGCGACTGGTTCATATATTGATCTGGGCTACGTATGATTAAAAACCTGACCCTTTGGGTATAATGCATCGGTGATCGGTCTGGGCCAGGGTGAATGGATGCTGTCATTTATATAAAAGATGGAGCGAAGCGACCCCTTAACTTTAGACACTTCGAATTTTAGTTCATTTTAGGCACTTGCCTCTGGTTTTTTCGTCGGCTTACGCCTTGCCCTTGAGCCTAATCTAAGGCTTGCCCGCCTCAGGCGTGGTTTTGAAACCGCTGCAAGACTATTTAAAGTTATTCCTGAGACATGACACTAGGCAGGTTTAACAATGAAATCATTTGTTGATGGATGTGGCCATTGGTGGCCAGTATTTCCGGTTTGTGGGGTGCAAAGCGGTCGCCCGCAAAATCGGTAACGACCGCCCCCGCTTCCCTGGCCACCAGCATTCCGGCAGCCGTGTCCCAGGGTTTTAGATTTTGCTCCCAGAAACCGTCAAATCTTCCGCAGGCAACCAAACACAGGTCAAGGGCTGCCGAACCGAGCCTACGGATCCCGCGGGCGGCTTTCAGACAATTTATGAATCGGCCGCTTATCGGATTTATAATTTCCCGTACGTTGTAGGGAAAACCGGTGGCCAGAAGGCTATCGGCCACCGTTTTGGTAGGCGACACACGGATAGGGTTGCCGTTGAGGAAAGCCCCTTTGCTTTTGATTGCAGAAAACAGTTCGCCCGATTGAGGGTTCAATACGACACCCACAACAATGTCTCCCCTTAGCGAAAAAGCAACTGAAACAGAAAAGAAGCCAAGCCCGTGTGCGAAATTGGTGGTGCCGTCCAGGGGATCGACCAGCCACAATTGTTCCGCTGTACCTTGTTTTAATCCGCCCTCTTCAGCCAGGATGGTGTGATCGGGGAACACTTTTAAGATCGTATCGATTATCTGCGCTTCCGAGCGGGTGTCTGCCTCGGTTACCAGGTCAATGGCGCCTTTTTTTTTAACTTTCAACGCACGACCGAAATTTGATGTGAGTACTTCAGCACCATGATAGGCGGCAGCGATAGCGACTCTTTTGACAGCTTCAAGATTCATAAACACTTCGGTATCAGAGAATTAAGTGATTTTGAAGCGCAGCAATGGCGCTGGAAAAATGGTGCAACCAATTGTTGCGGGTTGCGAGTCACGCGTTGCGCGTGCAATTTTTCAACCCGCAACTCGGAACCCGCAACTCGCAACTGTTGCCTATCATTTGTTTTATGAGATCGCAATTCTAATATGCCAACACTCTATTACTCATGATCTGCTATTGCGGCAAACATAATCAAATTATTACCGTAAATGGTATATCACCCTTGTGTGTTAATTTGGCTCGGCTGATTGGAAGTCCAAGGTCCGCCCATTTCAATGAGTGATCGTTATCAATTTTTTTTCAATTCTATCAATAAGGGGCCTCAATGTGGGCGCCATATTGGCCGAAATGGCAGTACCGTCGAGGGTTATTGCCAATCTGCCGGTAATTTCAGCGTCAACCAGGTCCTTTTTGTTGAGAACACGGATTGAGGAGATTTTATTTAGATCCAGTCTGGTAAGAATTCTTTCCACCGAGTCAATCTGTTCTTTGCAGCGTGGATTGCTGATATCAATCACGTGAAGTAAAAGATCCGCATTTTCAAGCTCTTCAAGGGTCGCACGAAAGGCCAGCATGAGATCCTCGGGTAAATCTTTGATGAAACCCACTGTATCGGTAATAATAACCTCTGTATCCCTCGGAAATTTGAGGCGTCTGCTGGAAGGGTCCAGGGTGGCAAATAGTCGTCGTTCAGCCAGGACGTTGCTTTTTGTAAGGGTATTTAAAAGAGTGGACTTTCCAGCGTTGGTGTATCCGATGATCGAGACCACCGGTAACCCTTTTTTCTGTCGCTGTGCGCGTTGTTGTTTGCGTTGTTTGCGGACAGCGTTCAATACTTCTTCCAGACGCTTAATCCGTTCACGCACTCGCCGCCGATTTATTTCCAGTTTGGTTTCACCGGGGCCGCGACCGCCGATACCGCCGGTTAAGCGGGACATGGCTGTGTTTTTAGTGATTAAACGGGGTAACAGATATTTGAGCTGGGCCAGCTCAACTTGAAGCTTTCCTTCTTTTGTCTGGGCCCGTTGGGCAAAAATGTCCAGAATCAACTGGGTCCGGTCGATGACTTTCAGCTCAATCTGGTCCGTAATTGTACGCATTTGCGAGGGATTGAGCTCCTGATTAAATATGATCAGTGCCGCGCCTTTGGCCAACGCCTGAAGCGTTAATTCCTCAATTTTACCGCGGCCCATCATTAAACGGGCATCAACTTTCTGTCTCTGCTGGAGTACCTTTCCAACCACGTCAATATCACCGGACCGCGCCAGTTCTTCAAGTTCATCCAATCCATCCCGGGCAGCTTTTCCATGTGTACCCGCAACGCCCACCAACAGCGCCCTTTCAACCGCTTGACCCGAATCGTGCAAAGATCCGACCTGGGCCAGCTCGGCCTCAAGGGCCTTTATTAATTCGAGACACCCGATATCGACCTGGGAAGGGTGAATTGGCGGCAAGGTTTGATAGGGTTTTTCAGCCGGCGCACGCGGCAAGATATGACTGAGGTGGATCTGATGGGCAAGACCTTCGCGGGTCGTCGAAATAGCGCCCATAATATCCAACCGTAACAGAGCCAGGTCGGTAAGATCGTCTTTTGTGAGCCATTCATCGTCGAGGTGGGTATGCAGGCATCTTAGACCTCTTAAACGGTCTGGAGCCGCGCGATAATCACGGGTATGGGGAATAATGATTTTTTTGTGATCACCCACAATGACGTAGATAATTTTACCCGAGCGGTTGATTAACAGGCCTATCTGGCGACGAATTTCGTGGGAAAGCCTGCTCAGGTCCTGCGCAAGCTCAAAGGTGATTACAAACTGCGGTGGAATGCGGCGTCGGTATAAGTTTTCAAGCCTGCGTATCTGATTGGCCTTCAGTCCGGCGGTATTTCCGAAAAGCTTCTTCATGTAGGATACGGGTAATTACCGTTGGCTGGGAATTTGTTAGTCTTGAAGTGGTAACACTAGAAGCGATCTCAAAAATGCAATCTATCCGCCAGAGTACTTTGGCGGACTAGCGTCCAATGGCTGCGTTGTCCCGCGGCTTGAAATGCTAATTAATCGCGGCAAGATGCCGCTCCCACTGTTCAAATTGGATGGGGTTTAATAAACTCCATGGTGTTTAATAACTGGTGGGAGTGGCTTCGACTCGGCTGAGCTCGTCGCAGGCCAGCCACGAGATGTATGCTCCGCTTTCAAACCGCGGGACGCCTTGATGCATACCTTAATCTGTTTAGAATAGACATGTAATCCCGCATCAGCGGGGCCATTGTACGCGATCTACTATTTTTGAGATGGCTTCTCAACCATATCTTCCGGCGCCAGGTTTTCAAAGCGGGTATAGGCATCCAGGAACGTCAAGGAAATGGTGCCGACCGGACCATTTCGTTGTTTGGAAATAATTAACTCGGCTTTGCCCCGGTTGGGGTTGTCCTCGTCTTTGTTATATATTTCATCCCGGTAGATAAAAGCCACGACATCGGCATCCTGTTCCAGCGCGCCGGACTCCCGTAAATCCGAAAGCTGCGGTCTTTTATCACTGCGCTGTTCAAGCATTCTGTTGAGCTGGGAAATCGCCAGAACCGGAATATCAAGTTCTTTGGCCAACGCCTTCAGAGACCGGGATATCTCGGAAATTTCCAGTTCTCTGCGTTCAGCCGAACGACGTCCCTGCATCAATTGTAGGTAGTCGATAATGACAAGACCGATGTTTTTGTCCATTTTAAGACGCCGCGATTTGGCCCTTATTTCCATGGCGGTTATACCGGGTGAATCGTCGATATAAATTGGCGCGTTGGAAAGATTGCCGGCTGCTTCGGTGATTCGCATCCAGTCTTCCTGGCTGATAAAACCACTTCTTAGGCGTATCGAATTCAGTCTGGCTTCGCTGCTGAGCATCCGCATGGAAAGCTGTTCTTTGGACATTTCCAGAGAAAAAACCGCCACCGGGACATTCGCATCCATAGCTGCGTTTCTGGCGACATTCAAAGCGAAGGCTGTTTTTCCCATGCTCGGGCGTGCAGCCAGAATCACCAGATCCGAATTTTGCAGCCCGGATGTCTTATGATCAAAAAAAGTGAATCCGGTGGGCACCCCCGTTATCAGGGTTTTGTTACCCTGGCGTTCTTCGAGTGCGTCGATATTTTTTTCAATCATTTTGCTTAGCGGATAAAATGATTGCTTGGACTTGGTTTCCGAAATATCGAAAATGGCGGTTTCGGCAAAATCGATAACCTCGTCTACTTCACCCCGATCTTCAAAGCACCGCCGGGCAATCGTATTGGATTTTTCAATTAAACGCCTTAAAACTGCTTTATCCCGCACAATTCGGGCATAATGTTGCGCATTTACCGCCAGCGGTACGACGTCCACCAGTCGCGAAAGATAGGTAGCCCCGCCGATATCTTCCAGCTGGTTTTTTTCCTTGAGGATATTGGTTAGGGTTACAAGATCGACAGGTTCATTTCTTGAAAACAGCTCGGTGATGGCTGCAAAAATTTTTTGATGGAGGGACTTGTAAAAATCATCGGGAGCCAGGGTCTCGATCACTTCCAGCAATGTATTGTTGTCAATAAGGATTGCGCTCAGGATGGATTCCTCTGCTTCCACATTTTGGGGTGGCAGATTGTAGAGCGAGGGATCTTTCTCTTTTTGTGGTCGGCTATCGGGCATCAGGCATGGATACGATTATCGTATTATAGGACAGTTTAATGCCGATTAAAGTTAACGACGCTGGGACTCAAAGCACTATAAACGCTAATGGCAATTTATTCAAGTCGATACCCAATCATTTTTCCGGCACGATTTCTACGGTGATTTCGGGTTCAACATCCTTGTAAACTCTCAGGGGCACTTTGTAGGTACCGATCGACTTAATGGTCTCCTTGAGCAGAACCATTCTTTTTTCCACTTTTATATCCTGTTTTGCCAGCGCATCAATGATGTCTCGAATGGTGACGGATCCATATAACCGATCTTCTTCACTTACTTTTGCTGATATCGTGCAGGCCACGCCTTCGAGTCGTTCGGCCATCTCTTTGGCCAGTTTGCGCTCTTTGGCGATCTGAACGTCAAATTTAGCCCTATCCCGTTCGATCAGTTTTTGATTCTGCGGGGTTGCCAAAACAGCTTTTTTTTGCGGTAAAAGATAATTGCGGGCATACCCATCCGCGACGCTGACTTCACTGCCGATAATTCCGAGGGATTCTATGGTTTCTTTCAAGATTACTTTCATCCTGTCCTCCGATTATATCGCTACATAATATTGCACTGATTTAACTAAAAAAAATAGCCTGATCCTTGATAAGATTTAGTTCGCTTCAATCACAACTGGAATGTTGGAATTCTGGAATGAGGGCTTAATTATTTTTGGCCGTCTCTAATCTTCTAAAATTCAACCACACATCAAAAAATCCCATCGCAATGACAGCCAACAGCAATAGTGGTTGCATGGCTATCAGGCTATATGAGACAATTCTGAGAAATCGGGACAATTGTTTTTTATCAATATAAAAGGCAACGATGGCAATGCCCTGAAAAAAATATACCGGCATCAGGATCAGCAGCCCGCTTATACCCATCAGTTTGAGAGAAGTTTCGGGAATAAGCAACATCAACCCGCATGCGATCACAATCCAGACAAAATATTCGGGTGCCTGCCACAGATTTAAGGGACCAAACTCCGGATAATTCAGGTTTCTCCATACCAGGATCGGTTTTGCCAGTATCAGCGTGGCCCAAATATGAAACAGGGTGGACGCCACCACCCAGGCGGGCACAATCCTGACGAGATAAAAATGTATTTTTTCAAAAGCCTCCGGCTCTGGGATGGCGCCGGCAGTCGCAAACCCCATATTCTTTAGAATTTGAATGCCGTGTTCCAGGGTTTTTCTGACATCTTCCGATACCAGGGTTTTAATACCTGTGGCCGAAAGGCTGCTGTAAAAAAATAAAACCACAACGCCAATCGACAATACCACAGCACATGTGTATGCGATTGTTTTTTCAACCGATAAGTTTAGCTCAAAAAATTCCCCCAGGGCAAAGCCGATAAAGACCAGTCCAAAAAAGAAGACACAATCGATGGATAACCCGCCCAGCATGATGATCATCAACACCAGGGTGGCGGTTGGGATGATGGCACCGAATTTTCGACCGAGTTTTATCCGATAGTAAAGTGATGGCAATGGGCTGAAATAGGAAAAAAAACCCAGCCACAGCGCTGTTATGGTAAGCAATAAACTCGTGATCGCAATGCCAATTGAGATATCTTTTATTGTCTCAGCTGTGGCAGTTTGAGGCACTGTCGGCTTCTCCTCGGAGGCAGCCTGGGATACATTTACACAAGGTTGGCACTAGTCCAAAGAGCCAACGTAGGGCAGCAGTGCGATCGCGCGCGCGCGTTTTATCGCATGGGTCAATTTGCGTTGGTGCTTTGCGCATGTTCCCGATATGCGTCTTGGAATAATTTTGCCCCGCTCGGTAATAAAATATCTGAGTGTCTTTTGATCTTTGTAGTTTATATCCAGATTGGAATCGTCACAAATGCGACAG
>CAMYNZ010000386.1 GCA_947259865.1 uncultured Desulfobacterales bacterium
ATGTTCCGCAGGTCGAGCAGAGCCATATATCGTCACTTTCTATATCCGTTAAACCGAATGTGGCCTCGCGAACTATTTTGCGCATGCTAAAGGTTCTAACCCTGTTCCACGGACACACCACATCACATAAACCGCATTGGTAGCATAACTTGAAAGCTTCGCCACCGTTCTCTTTTATGACATCTACAATCTCTTTATAATCGGCTACATTCTCCACGGTCTTTATCAATCCTCTTTTTTATATAAGGTTCAAAGGCTCTGGGTTCTGGGTTCAGAGGTTCAAAAGCCTCAGGGTAACCCTGAACGGTGAACCTTGAACCTTTGAACGGTTACAGTGTATTAGTCCTTCTTTGACATTCGGGATAGCGTATCCTTGAGCTTATCTAATCCGTATTTGTCGGCCAGCGATTCCAATCCGATCTCCAACTCCTCCTGCTCTTCCTCTTCTTCGACTTCCTCTTCCCTTTCCTCTACAGTCAGGGCATCAACAGTGCACCACTTCACACACAAGGGCTCTTCTTCGCCTTCACACATATCGCATTTTAGCGGGAGTCCGGAATCCGGTTCTTTGAACTCGCCTCTGGATGGGCAGGAAGCCCTGCAGAAGGCGCACTCGTCGTATTCCTTTCCGTCAATCGTGTATTTATCTCTGCCGGCACATTCGGCGGGCGCATAATCACCCGCGTAAACCGGAACATATATGTCCGAAAGAGGTTCACTAATCACGCGGATACGAGCCCTCGCCGGATTATTGCTGCTGTATTTTGGCGCGGCGTGAAAGGCGGAGCAAATCATTTCACATGCCCGGCAACCATGGCATTTATCGACATCAATTTTTATGGTTTTAATTATTTTCTTCTTTTTCTCACTTGGCACGGTTATCGCCTCCTTCCCTTTATTCCTATTCTTTTTCCACCGGTGTCTCTTTTGAAGGGGCATCTTCACCATCCGTCAAGATCCCCCTCTGTATGAAGTCTTCGCTCACGTATTCCAAGCCCAATTCGTGTAAAGACCCTTTCGTCGGAATACCCTCGTTATTCCACCCTTTGAATTTGTAATAGGTATCTAGGAGTTCCTTTTCAAGTTCGGGAAATCGTTTCTTCCAATGGTTCTCCGGTGGTTTGTCATCTTTTCTGCGCAACCCTCTTCTTATATTAATCGCTCTGACTAAAGTTCGGTACCTTTTGGCGGCTTGCGACAGTTTATCTTCATCCATATCAACCCCGGCGCCTGCTGAAATAAATTTCGGGTAATTGTGTATATGATAAGGAGGCTTGAGGGGAAATGATGACAAACCGGCACACTGGCCGAGGGCGTCATCGATGTAGTGCATCTTCTCTTGCCAGTCCACTATGTCACAAGACATCTGAACCGTCGGGTAATACGGATTTGAGTTTTCTCCGCGGAGTTCCCAGTCCAAAAAATATTGCTTGAACTTTTCATCAGGAACCTGGAACCAATCCTTTACAAATGCTTCTCTATGCTCTCTTTTGGGGTAAGGTGCCTGGGGGAACTGCCCTTCAATCTGAGTAATGTTTATTTTCTCGCCGGTGGAATACATCAGGAAATAAACGGGATTCAGCATGGACAGTTTGAGAGGCAGCTGTTCATGTTTCTTAATATTATTATGGGCATATGCTTCCGCGCCCTTACCAATCTCTTTGGCCGCCCAGTAGGTACCATTGGCCAAAACATCTCCTATCCCTTCCCGGCGGACAATTTTATCAAGTAGATAGTAAAATCTTCCCTCATTGTCGGACGGCATTCCTGGAAAGTCATCGTCCGTTAAAATACCGTTTTCGAGGAGTTCCAGGCCGAAGGCCATCACTTGCGGGGTTGAGTATCCGTCCACGCCATATTCCGTGGCATGTTGTGCGATTTTCAAACCAAATTCCAGGTCTGACATGGCTGCCATTGTATAGGTCAGTTTCGAGAAACATTTCATCATGTAGGTAGGTTGTCCTGGGGGCGAAATTGTTGCCGCGCACTTCATGGGACAGTTATAGCAACTGATTAGCCGTGTGCGCATACTGTCCATCGTTTGGGTCCACGCCCTTTTGACCTCATCGGTCCAAAAATCTCTTCTGCGCACGCGGGAGTTTCCCCACATGAAATTCTCGGTGTGCCACTTTTCATCATGGACTTGCATCTCCTGCGGTGATCCGAGCCCTTGTAAGATGGTCATGACGCCCGGAATTGGATTTTCATTGCGGAATTTTATATATTCCAGCACTTCTTGGCAAAGCTCTAAAAATTTGGCCGGTTGCGCAATATTGATGTCCCCTGTTCCGCGGACAGCGATCGCTTTGACTCCTTTGTCGCCCATAACGGCGCCAATTCCCATTCGGCTGGCACTGGATCTGCCCTGCTCGATGGAAGCAAAATAGACCCTGTTTTCACCGGCCAGGCCGATAGCAGCTACCTGGGCTTTGGGCTCCTTCAACTCCTGCCGAATAAGTTCTGCAGTTTCTGTGGCGCCTTTGCCCTGCAAATGGGATGCATCTCGTATTTCTACCTTGTCATTGTTGATCCACAAATAAACCAGATCGGGGGACTTACCGCGCAGGATCACTTTATCATAGCCGGCATACTTCAATTCCGGGGCCCAAAATCCCCCCATCATTGAAAATGCCATCAAATGCGTCTGGGGAGAAATAGTGGAAACAATGGTACGATTACAACCGGTAGCTGGTGTAGCACATAAAAGACCGGCGCCGAATATTAATAGATTATCAGGAGAAAAGGGTTCAACTTCGGGCGGAACCCTGTCCCACAAAATTTTGGCGTTCGTGCCTAACCCGCCTAGATAAAGTTCGGTGTCTTTAGGATCGGTTGCAACCTTCTCAATATTTCCACGGGTTAGATCAACTTCTAAATTAAATCCTGTCTCTGCGTACCTCATTTTTACCCCCTTATAGATTACCTAAATCCGTGGCATACTTTTTGATTAAGCATAGGTTGCAGGCACTTAACTCAAAATGGTCTCACCCATCGGATGGAGGTTGAAATTTCGTAAGATGTGATTACAATGTAGCTATATTGTAATTATGTGTCAAGGAAAAAGTGTTATTTTGTATAAGCCATTATAATTTTTTTTGATCTGCACAAACTGGCGTCAATAGGCGGTCCTTTAGGACCAATCTCGTTTTGGGTTATAATTTCCTGGCTATGCATCACCAGCTCAGGCCTTCAATATCCAGTTTTAGTATTTTGAATGATTTAAATGCGAGACCTTTGAAAAATGCTCATTTTTACTCAAGTTCAAGGAAGGCGATCCCGCTACAAGCGGGATTAACCACAAGAATACATTAAGTATTTCGAGGATTAAAAATTGAGCCTGACGCAGAAATTTGGCAAAAAGGGGGGTTTTGCAAAGGTCTCAATGCCTTCCATATCTCCATTAATCGATGCGGATGATTTTAACGCGCTTGCCCACCCAATCCGATGGTAGGTAGATCCGGCCGGTCTTTCCAGCCGGCTTAACTTCCTTTTCGATAATCTCATTCCCAAAACCCCCGAATTTGGCCTTGATGGATTTTGCGGGATCTTTCGGCTTCCCGCTTATCCCTTTCAGGCCCA
>CAMYNZ010000387.1 GCA_947259865.1 uncultured Desulfobacterales bacterium
GGTTTTAAGCGTCCTCCTTTTGCTCTCCGGATTCTTCTCCTCTGCCGAAACTGCTTTATTTTCCATCAGCAAAGCCAAAGCGATACACGTCGCCAAAGAGAAAGGATTGACCAATACGCTGATTAAAAAAATGAAAGATGATCCGCATCGATTGCTTTCGACCATCCTCATCGGAAATAATCTTGTAAATGTCGGCGCA
The DNA here is from genome assembly GCA_947259865.1 of uncultured Desulfobacterales bacterium. The sequence continues at coordinate 200 of CAMYNZ010000387.1, forward strand.
GCTGCTCTGGCGACGGCAATAACCATTGACCTGGTTTCCAGCAATGCGGTGGGAATTGCAACCGGCGTAATGACCTGTCTCATTTTGATTTTCGGTGAAATCATTCCTAAATCAGTGGCGACCCGCAATAATCTCCTGATTGCCAGACTGGTTATCATTCCATTGTATTGGCTCTCAATTTTGTTTACTCCCATAATTGTAATGCTTAATTTTATTCCCAAACTCACCGGCAAGGTTCAAAGAAAGGCGCATGTTACCGAAGAAGAACTAATGACCTTTGTCGAGGTGGTCGAAGAAGAAGGCGGTATTGAAGAAGAAGAAAAGGAGCTCATCGAGAATATTTTTGAATTTGACGATACCAGTGCATCGGAAATCATGACACCCCGTGCGGATATGTTTGTCATCAATGTCGATGAAGAATTCAAGCTGGGGGAAATCGTAAAATCCGGCTTCACCAGATTTCCCGTAATTGAGGGCGATATTGATCATATCATTGGCATATTAAATATTAAAGATTTACTGATGCACCAGGCATCCGGCAGCGACAAGATCGATGTTCGCAAACTCATGCGGAAACCCTTTTTTGTCCCCGCAAACAAAAAATTAGACAATTTACTCCAAGAGTTTAAAAGAAGAAAACAACACATGGCCGTCATTGTAGATGAACATGGGGGTGTGTCCGGGTTAATAACCCTTGAAGATGCCCTCGAGGAGATTGTCGGTGAAATCATTGATGAGACGGACAAGTTCGAACCTCACATTGTTAAGCTAAAAAATAACGAGTGGCGAGTGCTGGGAAAATCTGAAATCGATGCGGTCAATGAAAAGCTGCAGATCGATATCCCCGACTCGAAAGAATACGACACCTTTTCCGGCTATGTTCTAGATCAAATCGGCCGTATACCCAAGGAAAAGGAAGATATTGCTTTAGGAAATTTTGTTGTTACGGTTAACCAGATGGAAGGTACACGGATTAAGGAATATATCGTTAAAAAGAAAAAACTTGCTCAGGAGGCCGATCAGCCTTAACAATGAATCTGGTTGTTGATGTAAAAAAAAGGCAGAGCGGTCAAGCTCTGCCTTTTTTGTTTCCAATGGAGGGATCAGTTATACATCACTTTGGATGATGTCAAACTGCACCCCGAATCCTTGCGATCCGATCCAAATTATTTTACTATTGGACCGAATGGGAATTTCAAAATTTGGGAAAAAAAAGCTCTGGAAAATGTGTTCGTTCACCGGAGCCACTTGTCGGCTCCTGATAAAAGCACCGCCAAGGCTAATATTTTTCATTTTACCCTTGTAAGACCGGTTATTGAAAATGTACTCAGTGACAATGGAACACGGCATGCGGGAATTTTTCCGTTGATTTGTTTTATCCCAAGTATTTAAAAGCTTCGAAAGCGTTCGCTGGTCATCAACTGTCAGTTTGTCGAGCAATTGAGACAAATGTTGTTGTTCTGTTTGAGAGCTTATTTTATCTTTGTAAAGAGCCATAGAAAAGACCTCCTGATTTATTTTAATTGGGGTAATCTAGTCAAACTCATGGACAATTCAATTTCGCAACAGCAGCTCAGACAGGTGTTTTCCCAATTCCATAGCATTGGCAAAGGGTAAGCATTGCATTTACGCAGTCAAGTACCATCAAACAGTGGGCAAAACATGCCGTACTTTGAGTCAAAGTTCCTCCGGCGTAAATGCCACGACATCATCTATTTTATCTGTATCCGCAAACAGCATCACTAGCCGATCGATACCCAGCGCATTGCCGCAGGCGTCGGGCATGTCTTTTAAATCTGCTAAAAATTTATGCGGCATGGGGTAAGCATCTTTTTCGAGTGACCTCCTTATCTGTTGCTCTTTTTCAAAACGGGTCCGTTGTTCAGCGGGATCGTTCAGTTCGCTAAAACCGTTGCAGAGCTCAACACCGGCGATATAAAGCTCAAACCTTTCCGCCAGCAGATGGTTTTGCGGCTTCAATTTTGCCAGGGCTCCTCGGGAGGCCGGATAGTCATAGAGAAAAAGCGGCCCCGGTGCTCCAAGGTTCGGTTCAATTTCGCTGACCATCACTTCGTCAAAGCAATTCTTAGCCAGAGCTTTCTCCATGGTTGTCGCAGAATAAGAATCAAAAGCCGCCTTCACCGACATACGGGCCCAGGGCTTATCAAGTCGTCTTTGGCGGCCCTGGTAGCTGATTTTATTGCTTCGGTTCAATTGGCAGGACACAGAGCAGAAGAGATCTTCGCATTCCTCCATTAAATCCAGGTAATTTCCTCCGGTGCGATACCATTCCAACATGGTGAGCTCCGGAAGATGCTTGGAGCCCCGTTCCTTGTGTCTGAAGCATTTGCCGATTTGAAAAATCCGCGAAAACCCGGCCGCCAATAGCTGCTTCATGCATAATTCCGGGGAGGTCCGCAGATACCAATTATCAGTGGCAACGGCATCAATATGAGCTTCGGGGGCCGGAGCCGGCACCCGTATGGGGGTTTGAACCTCTAAATATTCCCTTTCAATAAAAAAAAGACGTACTGCCTGAAGGACTCGAGCCCGCAATTGCAGATTTTTTTTTATTTGAGATTGTCTGTAACTTTTCAATCTCGTAATTCCAATTTATACCCCATATAAAGTGGTTAATGATATCATTTTTCTATATATTTATCTTCAACACGGTCTTGAAGAAAAATCATTTTATACTGATTGCTGTCCGCTGTATCGTACCAGCGGTAACCGACTTCTTTGCACTTTCGGCAGGCTTTGCGTGGAATGTGCACAGCAAGGATTTGAGCACCGCGATCTGAGGAAGATTCGATCCGCAGTGCCCCGGCACAATCCGGGCAGACCTGAATTTGTTCGGTTTGCGACTCCTGGATTCCGTCGGTATCATAGAAAATAGTACGTGTTCGATGCTGTGGATCTTCTTTGCCAAGAAGGTGATCTTTTATATTTTCTCTTTTCTGCCAGATGGTAAGAACGATTTCAGCGACCTTTTCGATGGCAGCCGTCACTTCCGGCGTTTGTCGAATACTTACCGGATTGAAATCCGGCTCTTTTACTTTGCTGTAGTCAAGTCCGGCCATGGCAAGGACGATTCCCAGGTTTACGTAGGGCAATGCTCCCTCGATGGAATAACCTCCTTCCAGCACGGCAATATCCGGTTTTAACATCGTCGTCAGTTTGGCATAGCCCTGGGCAGAAAATTTGATGTTGGTAATTGGATCAGTGTAATGGTTATCCTGACCAGCTGAGTTAATGATGATATCCGGTTTAAAATCTTCTAGTACCGGCAGGATAATGTTTTTTAGGACATAAAGAATTCCTTCTTCGGAGGTGTTCGGCGGCAGAGGAATATTGAGCGTTTTTCCAACTGCATT
>CAMYNZ010000388.1 GCA_947259865.1 uncultured Desulfobacterales bacterium
TCGTTTTGCACTCAGTACGCGGGCTTCAAGCTGAAAAGTTGCCAGGGGGGTAATCTGATACTCTTTATACGAAAATTGCTCTCCGGAATTAATCGTCTCCTGTTCGGGCTGTTCGGAAGCGATTATCCCTGAACCGTGGGTGATCGAATCATTCTTCCACCACCTGGTTGCGCCGTAAAGCACCACCGATATAACCAGAACAGGCACCACCCATCGAGCTTTCAAAAAACCTGATGCGGGCTGTTTGTCGGCACGGGGAGCTGCAAGAGGGATTGAAGCGGCCGGTGGGGCATTCATCTGCTCGCGGTATTTACGAATTACGGTACCGCATTGGATGCAATCCTGTGCTGCTATCTGTTCATAGTCGCACCTGGGGCAGGTCATCCGGTTTTCTTGAGGAGTTTTTGCAATCTCGCTTTGGCCGGTGGACTCCGCTGCGGCCATATTTTCAGTAGCGCTGTCGTGCACAATCCGGCACAGCGCCCCGGAATTCTCAATAACTTTCTGATATTTCAACGCTGTCGGGTGATCTAAGCCCTTTTTTATTACAACCGGAGCGTTGGAAAAAAGACGCTGGATGTCTCCGGGACGGGACTTAAACAGTGACATCAGCCTCTTTTTGACAGCCTCAATGTTTTTTTCTGCGACAATTTTACCTTCGAACACCAGTTTGTAGGTTTTGGATGACATAATTTGTAGACGTTCCCTACACCTCGCGGTTAGAAGCCACTCTCACCAATTTTTGAACACCATGGTGGTTACTAAATTCGATCCAATATGAACTGTGGGAGCGGCATCTTGCCGCGATTAATTAGCATTTCAATCCGTGGGATAACCCAGCCTGCCCGCCATCGCGAGCCGCTCCATTCGGCCCGAGCAGTTGGACCCTGAGCTCACTGCCGAAGGGCTCATGGCCGAGGGCGGGCGAGCCATTGGACGATAGTCCGCCAAAGTACGCTGGCGGATAAAATGCATTTTTGAGATAGCTTATAACTATATTATAGCAAATTAATTTGCTCCTGGCACTTTGATTGTTGGCATCCAAATTTATGGTTCCGCGGCAGCCATACTGTTTGTATCGGCGAAAGGTACTGAAACTTAAATCCATCTATTCTGAAAATCCGCCACCTCTGACCGGTGGTTACGGCATGGTGCCGTTCGAAAACGGCTCGATTATACAGGCTTCAATCTGGCTGTGGTGTCATAAATGGTTCTGGCAAGGCTGGATAGGTGTTCCGGAAAAGGGAATTGATTGACTTTGACGACGGATTTCACTAACTTATTACGATTAAACCCAATGTAACCACTAAAAATACTTCTGTGCCGCGATATAATCCTTAATGCCAACAAACCTTCCGCTTTTAATTTTATCGCTTAAGGAATAGTAAACTACAATATCGGTTTTACGGAAAAGGCAAAATCGGTATTGCCTCAACCGATCGTAAACACATGAAAGATAAAAACAAGAGACAAATCAGGCCTGTACCGGCCGCCACAGTGATCCTCACCCGGCAGAGCGCCGGTGAACTTCAGGTTTATTTGCTTAAAAGAAATGTTAATAGTGGGTTTATGGCAGGAAATTACGTATTCCCTGGCGGGATTGTGGATCCTGAAGACGGGGACGCCATGAGATGGAAGGATCATGTGGATTTGGATCTCGATGGGCTTGCGCAATCTTTGGGAGGGGGCCTTACTGCGACAGAAGCCCTCGCTTACGGAATTGCCGCAATTCGTGAAACTTTCGAAGAAGCCGGAGTGTTGCTGGCATTCGAACCTGATAAAAATTCAAAAGATTTGAAATGGATCTGCAAAATGCGTCTGGCGGGGGAGCTGCTCGAGGGGTGGTTTTTGAAGTTTGTCTCCTCCGAGGATTGGATCCTGGCATTGTCCGCGCTCTCAAGATGGTCTCATTGGATTACACCTGAATTGATGAAGCGGAGATATGACACGCGGTTTTTTGTAGCATCCATACCGGTCGGGCAACAATGTCAACCGGATAATCGGGAAACCACCCACGGAATATGGATAACTCCTGAAAAGGGTTTGACAGGCAACCTGGCCGGTGAAATCCCACTGAGCCCACCGACGTTGATTACACTTCACCAGCTTTTAAACTATCGGACCCTCAAAGATCTGGAAAAGGAGGCTAAAATCCGTCAGTGGGGCCAGGGATTTTTGCCGCGTTTGGTCCCTGTGGACCAGGGGTCGGTAATTGTTGAACCATGGGACTCGCAATACACTCAAAAAGAAATTGATATTAACGCAAATGGCCTGGAAGCATCCATATTGCCGGTGGGAAAATCCTTTTCCAGGATTTGGTACCACAATGGTATATGGCGGCCGGTGGCAAACTAAGTCTGGATAAGATGAAGGCTGTTTGGTTGGAAAATAATGTCCTGAGTTTTCGCACCGATGTGCCTATTCCTGAACCACCGGCCGGAGAGGCCTTGGTCAAAGTGAGTTTGGCCGGGGTTTGTGCTACCGATTTGGCGTTGGCCAAGGGTTATTATACGTTTAGCGGCATACCGGGTCACGAGTTTGTGGGTGAAATCGTGCAGGCACCCGATCAGCCGGAACGATTGGGTGAACGGGTGGTTGGTGAAATCAATGTGGGTTGCGGTTCGTGTGGGTCCTGTACATCAGGTCGGTCCAGCCACTGTGAGCAGCGGACCGTGATGGGACTGGTCGATCGAAACGGAGCGTTTGCCGAGTATCTATGCCTTCCTTCGCAAAACTTGATCAGGATTCCGGACACCGTTGGCGATGATGCAGCCGTATTCGTTGAACCTTTAGCTGCCGCGCTGGAAATTCAGCAGCAGATCCAAATCTCCTCGTCTGACTGTGTGCTTGTGCTCGGTGCCGGACGATTGGGTCAGTTGATCGCGCAAACCCTGGTAATCACCGGATGCAATCTGCAAATTGCTGCCCGGTACAGCAACCAGCGCAAACTGCTGGCCGCGCGCGATATTAATTGGATCGATGAAAAGGCCATCCAAAAGCGTTTTTACGATGTCGTTGTTGAAGCAACTGGATCGGCGGAGGGTTTCGTCCTGGCACGCAGTGCCGTTAGACCCTGCGGTACGATAGTGCTCAAAAGTACCTACAAAGGTCACGTACAGGTAAATGTTTCATCTCTGGCGGTGGATGAGATTACACTGGTAGGATCGCGCTGCGGTCCTTTTGCCCCGGCCATGGATCTGATTGAAAAGAAGCTGGTAGATCCGACAATTCTGATCGAAGGGCGTTATTTACTTGATAACGCACTGGATGCATTCGAGAAAGCGGCTCAGCCCGGTGTTTTAAAGGTGGTACTGCAGATGGGCAAATAAATCCCAGAAGTGGTTTCTTGCCATACAAACCGGGCGCTCCGCCCCCGGTTGCAAGTGCACCGTGTAAAGCACTGAAGTGCTTTTGCATCTTCGGCCCATGGCCGATAATGCAAACCACCCGCTTCGCAGGTGGTCGTTGACCTCAAAATCTCATCTTGTGTCCGATGGCTGCGTTGCGATCCGGTTTAAAATGCTCACGTACTGCGTGTACGCTCCGCTTTTAAACCGAATCGACGCCTT
>CAMYNZ010000389.1 GCA_947259865.1 uncultured Desulfobacterales bacterium
ACCGATCTCTAAGGGCTCCGATTTGATTGTCGGTGCTGACGAGCAAGGTGAAAACGCCATCAAAGGTTTCCAATCCCAGATGAAGCGCTTCATCCAGATCCATCCCTTTTTCCTTTATGTGATAGGCTAAGAAATGGGCAGCCATCTCCGAATCATTATTGGTTTTAAACCGGATCCCCCAATTCTCCATTTTGCGTCGCATATTAAAGTAATTGGTAAACTGACCGTTGTGCACCAGGGCCAGATCCGGCAGAATGTAGGAGACAAAGGGATGGGCAAAATTGATGTTTTCCACACTCTCCGTGGCCAGTCTTACATGGCCAATACCGTGGGAGCCTTTCACAGACGGTATCTTGTGGCGCTGCCGCAACTCTTCGGCAGCGCCTTCATCCTTGTAAATTTTGATATGATTGCCGATTGAATGAACACACAGATTGGCATGGGTATCGATATCCCAGTTCAATTCCGTTATTTTACCGGAATTCATATCAATGGAAGCTTCATAAAAGTTGAAGATTCCTTGCCCCTGATAAATACGGGAATTCGAGATGGGACCATAATTTTGAATGATTTCTTCAAGTTCTTTCTTATATTTGGGCTCAGTCAATGAAACCCGTAGATCAATGGTGTCGCGATCCTCGTAAATGGCCACACCGGTTGCATCTTTACCCCGATGGATGAGCTCATTCAGCATGTTGATTAAATCATTTCCCAAAGAGGGGGAGTTCTTGGCAATAATTCCTGCTATTCCGCACACAATACACCTCCCATGCAAATTAGGGGCTTCGCCCCAATTGGAATGTTGGAATGCTGGAATATTGGATAAATAGTTTTTAGGATCCTGAAATGTTTACATGTTTTTGCTTCTTTAGATGATTGTCCAGCATTAGTAAATAGATAGAATTCATTCATTTTAGTCACTTTGCACTTTAGGCATTTTAGTCACTTTCATAGGTGATATGAATATTCGTTGAATTCCCAATCCGTGACGTGGGTTCGGAAACGTTCAATTTCGTGTTCTTTGAGAGCGACATAGGCTTGAATCAGCTCAGGTCCAAGGGCATCGCACAACACCGTGTCGGCCTTCAAATCTTCAAGCGCATCCCGAAGCCAGAAAGTAACGGTTTCATAGGTTCCGGGTTCGGCCCCGTAAACATCGTCAGGGGCAGGTTGGCCTGGATCAATTTTGTTTTCGATGCCATCCATTCCGGCCGCCAATACCGCTGCCAGCGCCAGATAGGGGTTGGCTGAAGCGCAAGGGGCTCTGTTTTCCACCCGGGTGCCGGCACCGCGCTCGGCGGGTACACGGCAGTAAACCGTGCGGTTATCCCAGCCCCAGACCAGGTAATAAGGACAAAATGCGCCTAAAACGAAGCGGGCGTAAGAATTTATTGTCGGTGCAAGAATGGCGGACATCCCCTTGGCATGGGCCATTTGTCCACCCAGAAAGTACCGTAATCGGTCGGAGACGCCATTTTCTGCATTGGGATCTTCAAACAGGTTTTTACCGGATTTGGGGTCATTGATTGATGTGTGAATGTGGTATCCACTGCCGCCGTTTTCGGTTTTGGGGCGTCCCATAAAGGTTAACAGCAGGTTATTCATCGCGGCCACTTCTTTACATACATATTTGAACGTAAAAGTCTGATCGGCCATCGTCAGCGCATGGTCGTATTTCCAGTTTATCTCAAACTGCCCCGGAAAGAATTCATGATTGATATATATGATCTCCAGACCGAGTTCCAAAAAGAGATTTTGAAGCAATCTTAACATGCCCTGAGGATCGATTACCGGGTTGACCTGATACACACAGGACGGACTGGCATTGTAAAACTGGCCGTCAGCTTCTCCACCTTTGTTAAAAAGGAAGAATTCAAGTTCCGAGGCTGCTATAGGTTTTAGATTCTGGGCTTCATAGCGCTTGATGATGCGTTGTAAAACATAGCGCGGGTCCATGGGAAGTGGTTGGCCATCCGGTCCATAAGCATTGCCGATGAATCGGGCGGTGCCTTCCAAATGCGGCAAGACGGCAAACGTATTCAGGTCCGGCTTTATAGTCATATCCCGCCATTGGATCTCATCGCCCACACCGGTGCCCATGGCAACATCATTGGCAAAGTCCACGGCATAAGTTGCTTGAACGTGGTTGCAACCTTCTTCTAAAACCGCTTCCAGGCGACCGGCCGGAACGAGCTTGCTGCGACAGATTCCATGCAGGTCGGGGAAATCAATCCGCAAAGAATCAATATTTGCTGCTTTAATTTTGTCCTGAATCTCCTTTATGTCCATCTTGACCCCCTTTCTTTGATAGCTGAATTATATTTATTAAATAATTAAGTATTATAAAATTACATATATATAAGTAATTGATTGTTCATAATGGGGATAATTTTGTAATACTTCATTCATAACGTCGAGTCAAGCAAAATTTACCAAATACCCATAAAAAATTAGATAACGACCTAAAAAATGATAAGTTATTGAGATTAATTAAATAAATTTTAAAATCGTTGGCAGTTTACGGTTGATTTTAACACCGACATTTCGTTAAAAGGTATTGATGTGTCCACTCGCGTAAGTGGAGAACTATTCGTGGCCAAATCAAACTGATTTTACGGAACATATTTAAAAGGAGGACGACAATGACGGAATATCGCATGGCGGTTATCGGGCCGGGGGCCACGGGGACGGTTCTGGCCGCTGCGCTGCTTGGCAAATACCCCGAGACGGTTGTGGTGGGTCGTAAACCGGATTTGGGCAACACCCTCAGGGAAAAGGGCATCACCGTTTCGGGTGAAATCAGCTACCGCGTGCCGGTCAAAAATTATACACATCAAATTCAAGCACTAAAAAATGTCAGCCCAAATATCATATTTATTTGCACCAAAACCTTTCATCTTGCCCCGGTTCTAAAAGATCTAAAAAAAATATTTGTACCCGGTATGAAAATCTTCTCCACCCAAAACGGCCTGGGAACCGAGGACCTCATTGCCGACACGTTTGGTTCAGAGGCGGCCTTTCGGATATCCTTAAATTATGGCGTTGCATTCAAAGGTCCCGCGGAAGTGCAGGCCGCATTTTTTAACCGGCCCAATCATCTTGGATGTCTCTTTCCGGAAAATCGGGCTTTGGGAAAAGAGGTGGCCGGCTTACTTTCTGACTGTGGTCTGGACACCCAATTTGTGGATGATATTAAATTGTTTGTCTGGAAAAAAATGGTTATGAAGTGCACCCTGGCCTCCATCGGAGCGGTCACTGACAGGACCATAAAGGAATCTCTGGAATTTCCGCCCACCCGGGAAATAGCGGATGCCTGCTTTGCGGAGGCGCTTGCGGTTGCCAAAGCCATGGGCTACGATCTGGGAGAGGATTATCTTACCCAGGCATTGGGTTATCTGGAAAAAGTGGGTGGTCACAAAGATTCGATGTGTTATGACATCCAGAACAAAACACCCACGGAAATTGATTTTTTGGGAGCCAAAATCGTCGACTATGGACGCGCCAAAGGTGTATCCGTGCCAACCTATACCACCATGACCAACCTGATTAAAGCTATGGAAGATAGTTA
>CAMYNZ010000390.1 GCA_947259865.1 uncultured Desulfobacterales bacterium
CCCGGGATCTCGTGCGGGCAAGCGACAGTGGCGATTTGGGTACCATTGAAACCCGGTTCGGTGAAACGGCCAAAAGCTGTAAGGGGTGTCATGGACAGTTCCGAAAGTAGTTACAGGCCTTAACTCAACCCCGTCTGACGTAATTCCCGATTCTTTGGCTCATCCCACCAGCAGATAGACAACGCCAGCAGCCAGACCCGCAATGATGATTGCCAGCCACGGGTTGCCGCTAGACGCTTCAGCCGGACCGCGCCACTGTTTGACGCCGGTAATCATCGGTTTGAGAAGGTTCTCGTGTTTGGCGAAAAGATAATAAAATACTGCAAAAACGTGCACCGCTATCAGAAACGCCAGCATGAACCGGTTCACCAGATGGATATCGGTGAGACGGTCGCTGACACCCTTGCTCACCAGCGGGAAGAGGGGACCTTCGGTAAAAATATCGTCATTGGCAAACAACCCGGTCCCGACCTGCGTCAGCAGTGCCAGCAGCATCGCGATGATGGACCATCCGCCCAACGGATTGTGTCCCAGATAGGGTCTGGAATCGCCCTTGATAAAATTCGCGCTGTAGCGTGCCACGGTGCTCGGACCGCGCACAAATGAACCAAAACGGGATTGTCGCCCGCCTGCGAAGCCCCAGGCCAGCCGAAACAATACCAGCGCAAGAATCCCGTAACCAATCAACATATGATAGGTCATGAGGTTACCACCGATATTAGCGGTTACAAATGATGCGACGACCAGCACCACCAGGGTCCAGTGAAACAGTCGGGTAGGTAAATCCCAAACTTTCACGGACCGCAAACGATCCTCATCATTCGCCGGCTGTTTCCCCGTATTTTTCATGTCGTACCTCAGAATCGCCTGGTATTGGTTCGAATGCGCAGTCAGATCTTGATGCTGACGACATCATCTAACTCTATTTGGAAACCCCATCACTCAAGCTGAGAAACGGGGTTTTGTTATCCTTGCCATGGCACCCTCTGGCTTTAGGTTAGCGCATTACTGGTGTAAATGATTCATTATCAGAAGAGTCTATTTTCGGTCAAGATGTTTGGTGAGGCGAATGGGGATACTACCCGCAGCAAGAAGTTATCATTTTGTTTACGCTCGTTTAGAGTTTTATTTTTCAGTGCCCCTGTATATTCCCGCTTCTGTTAAAGCTTTCTCCATTTCGTCAATACTGATTAAAGCAGGATCATACCAGGCGGTACTTCTTTCCCAGGGACCCTGAAAGTCGCTGTTAACCAGTTCGACCCCTTTCAGCCCGTCCAGGACTGGTTCGCTCACATCGAATCAGCTGACATAGAAAACCGCCTTGGACAACGCCTTGTTATCAGCCTTCGATGGCAGACCGCCGTTAACTACTAATAGTGAGATCAGCACAAGTGCCAGCAATAATAGCAGGCCGAATTCTTTTTTGTTTTTCATTTTCTTGATTTCCTAAAAGCCGCGGCAGACATCCCCAAAATGGTCGCCGCTGCGAGCAAAATCTTTTGAAACCAAACCCATAGTTTGGAGGATGGTGTTCCGTTTTGAATCTTCACAGGCTGCCGCCCAAATCCTTTTGAACATCCGACCGTGAAAACTGGACCCCTTTGTTTCCCCGCTAGCCCTTGCGCAGGCGGATTGCCTCCGGCGTAACCTCGAGCAGTTCGTCCTCATTAATATATGAAATACATTCTTCAAGGTTCATCTTGGTCGGAGGTGTGAGAATCACGTTTTCATCCGACCCCGAGGCACGCATGTTCGTCAATTTTTTGCCTTTGGCGGGGTTGACCGCCAGGTCATGCGGCCGGCAGTGTTCACCGATTATCTGACCGCCATAAACCCTGGTTCCCGGCCCGTAGAAGAGCTTTCCCCGGTTCTGGAGGTTAAACAGAGCATAGGCCACAGTTGTGCAGGATTCCTTGGCCACCAGGACGCCTCTATTACGGTTTCGAATTTCACCGGCTAAAAGCCCGTATTCCAAAAAGACATAATTCATAACCCCCATGCCTTTTGTGTCCGTTAAAAACTGCGACCGGAACCCGAGAAGGCCGCGGGTAGGAATCTTGTAGATCAGACGTGCCGTCCCATTGTCCTGGTTCATCTCAAGCAGCTGGCCCTTGAGATCTCCCAGTTTTTCAATGACGGTGCCCATGTATTGTTTGTCAACGTCGATCGTCAGTTCTTCAAAGGGTTCGAGTCGTCTGCCGTTTTCTTCTTTGACGATGACCCGGGGCCGGGTAACCTGGAATTCATATCCCTCACGCCGCATTTTTTCAATAAGGATCGAGATGTGCAGTTCCCCCCTGCCCGAGACCTTGAAACCCCTGCCGCTTTCCAGTTCTTCGACCCGAAGGGCCGCATCGGAGAGCGCCTCCCTTTTCAGCCGCTCCGTCAAATGACGTGAAGTACAGTATCTGCCTTCGGTTCCGGCAAAAGGTGAATCATTTGGAATAAAATTGGTGGAAATGGTGCACGGGTCGATTTCCATGGGAGGAAGGGGGACAGGATCGTCCGGATCGGTGTAAGTGACACCCAGCGTGACATCATCCATCCCTGCAACGGCGACTATTTCGCCAACCCCGGCGATATCCGTGGCAACTTTTTTGTTTCCTTCGAAGCGGTAAACCTTGCTGATGCGAGCCGGGACAAGCGCTCCGTCACGCCGTGCCATGACAATTTCCTTGTTGATATTCAATGTTCCACCCGTTATCTTCCCGATCCCCAGGCGCCCGAGATAGGGAGAATAGTCGATAGAACTCACCAGCATCTGAAGCGGTGACCGCGGATTCCCTGCCGGCGCAGGTATATTGGTAACGATCTTTTCAAATAGATGTTCCATGGACAATTTTTTGCCGCCGGCTTGGGCCAGGATATAACCTTCCTTGGCAGAGGCAAAAACAACCGGAAAGTCAAGGATGTGATCCGGTGCGTTCAGCTTGACAAAGAGATCAAAGACCTGATCGACGGCCCGTTCCGGCCAGGCCGCGGGTTTATCTATCTTGTTTATGACAACAATAATGGGAAGTTCCAGCGCAAGGGACTTTTTGAGCACAAAATAAGTCTGCGGCATCGGACCTTCCTGGGCATCCACAAGCAGAACGGCCCCGTCGGCCATCCTCAGGACCCGTTCAACCTGACCGCCGAAATCGGCATGCCCGGGAGTGTCGATGATATTGATCCGATAGTCCTTGTAGCGGAATGAGGCGTTTTTGGATGCAATCGTAATCCCCCGTTCCCGTTCCAGATCCATGGAGTCCATAAAGCGTTCTGCCACGTGCTCATTTTCCCGAAACATCCCGCTCTGCTTGAACATCTGGTCTACAAGCGTTGTTTTGCCATGATCAACATGGGCGATAATGGCAATATTTCTGATCTTGTTCTGATCCATTTAGTATCACGATTTTGTCCGTCCGGAATTGCAAGTGCAAAAAAAACCGGTCATTAAAATACATAATCAAATGACCGGAATTTGATCAATTATTTTTCTAAACTTTTTATTTAAGCTCACTAATATCATTATGTCAAGCAAAAATGACTAAACTCAATAAAAGGAAAACGCGATTAAACCTTT
>CAMYNZ010000391.1 GCA_947259865.1 uncultured Desulfobacterales bacterium
CATGAATTTCCCGCAGTGCCTGTAAATATGCGTCGACCTTTGCGTCGCTGGGTGTCATCTTCTCGTCCTTTTGATTTGCTGGCCGGCGGGGCTTTATAAAACCCGGTCAACTTCAATAATGCGATGCTTTGCTTTTAAGATATCTCAACTTCAGCTTCAATCTCCACCGGCATATCAAAGGGCAGCTCTGCCAGTCCCACCGCTGATCGGGCATGGGCCCCTCTTTCTGGCCCGTAAAGCTCAAGGATCAGGTCTGAAAAGCCGTTGATGACCTGGGGCAGCTGATTGAAACCGGGGGCTGCATTGACCATGCCGAATACCCTCAGCCAGGATGTCACCCGATCAAGGTCGCCCAACTCCCGTTTGAGGTTGCCCAGAATTGACAGGGCGGCGAGTCTTGCAGACTGATACCCCTGCTCTAAAGTAAGCGCTTTGCCCACCTTGCCCAGCGGCTGTGCGATAGTGCCATCCGGATTCTGGGGTCCGTGACCGGATATGTAGGCCCTGTTTCCTTTAATTCTTATAAAGGAAAATGGCAGTTTTACATCCGATGGGACTTTCACGGGCTCCGGCAGTGTGAGACCGAGATCCTTTAATCTGGTCTCAATGCTTAGGCTATCATATGTTTTTACAGACATAAAATATGCTCCTTTTAATACAGGGTGCGGGGTAGGTGTTTGACCACGAAATTGTGGACCAGATGATGATTTTCTGACATAAAACCGAGCATCCTCCTTGCTTTCATGGCATTTGGGCGATTCTGCCGATACCAGAAGGTCTGGGGGATGGGAATCAAGAATCGCCCTATTTCCAGTAATAGTTGATTTCGCATACCATGACTCCCGGTCAATTTTATCAAATATCGGTTCCAGGCAAGTGCCCGTTAACGCGAATTTGCCTTGAACTTTTTGAAAAGGTCCACCTGTATATCTGTGTTGAATTTCAGGTCGCGATATACTGATCTTCGTATTACCTGGCCCGATATATCGTAATGAATATATTTTATCGGAAAATAGGTCTTTTTATCAATCCACACTTCTTCCGTTTTTATCTGCATAGTCTTATCCGGATTATCGGAATCTAATCGATAAAATAAGGTTGTTTTTCCATCCACTTCTTTTTCACCGATAAATTTACTTTTACCCAAGTGAAGAAGCTTCAGATGGTCATCTATAAATGAGCCCCAGTCGGATTCATGCACACCATTTCCTCTCAAATCGATTATCCATTTACTGTAAAGATCGAAATGTTCCCCAAACAAAATTTTTTGTAACATTGCCAGGACCGGATTCCCTACCCGAACTCTCACTTTATCTCTCACCACTTCCGGATTGTAAAGCATTACAGTGCCCGGATATTTACCCTCGACAATTTCCATCCGGATCATTTGCGGCTTTTTAAAAAAATACGAAAACACTATTCCCCGGGACTCTTGACCCCGGGCCGTGTAAGATTCAAAAATACAATGATAGTCTTTGAGAGCCTGAAATTTTTGCTGCATTGATTTGAGTGTTTTATGAAATGGCTCTGCCTGGCACGGATCAGTATACGTAAGGAGGAAAAGGAGCGAAAGAATAAAAAAGGAATACAACGTCGAGAGGGTCGTTTTCACGTTTCTCTCCAGTGGATCGGTTTAAAACAGGATAATAGTCTTAGCTCTTATATCTGGTTTCCAAGAAGTTTATACATCACAACCGCATCAACGAATCCCAAATCCTTATGTTTGAAGCCCTGGGGCAGGGTCCCGGCTATTGAAAAACCCATGTCGGTCCATAGCTTGATAGCGTCTTTGTTGGTGCTCACCACCAGATTGAACTGCATGGCTTTGAAGCCAAGCGTAACTGCCTCCGTTTGTGAATGCTCGCACATGGCCCTCCCGACTCCGCGACCCCGGGCAAAACTGCTTACCATATAGCCGGCATTGCAAACGTGGGCCCCGAGCGCAGGCTGGTTGGGCTTGATATAGTAGGTTCCCACGATGATACCCTGATCCAGGGCGACATACGTGGCCGTGGGCGTCGTCATCCAGATCTCAAAAGCCTCCTCTTTACTGGTGTCAGGCGAAAAAGCGTAGGTGTGACCCTGACGGACAATCTCATGAAAAATCAGCCAGATTCCTTCAAAGTCCGCGGGATCCGCCGTGCGAATTTGAAAACCGCTGTCTGCCGGTTTGGGTGTCATGATTGGCTATACCCCGGACTCAAATATGTCCAGTAAGTTGTTGATGTCGTCCGGTGTATTGTACAGATGGGGGGAAATGCGGATGGAATCGCCCCGTACACTGACGTAAATTTTATTTTGGGATAAGCGCTCCACCAAATTAGCGGGTACACCTTCAGGAAAACGCAATCCCATCAGATGGGGGCCACGCAAATGCGCCGGAGCGACTCTAAGACCGAGCTCAACAGCCCGATCGGCAATCCGGTGGGTCATTGCAGACAGGGTTGCGGCTATCTCGTTCACCTGCCAGTCTAAAATTTGCCGCAGTGCCGCCACTACCATAGGCATGAGCGCAAAATTACTGCGCTCGCCGACATCAAATCGCCTGGCTCCAGGCTGAAATTCATCTTGATAATTGACCAGGCCGGCAAAATCTTCGCTGTTTTTTCGGGCAATCCAGCCATGTTCTACCGGTTTTCCATTCTGATAGCGCGGATGAACATACAAAAAACCGAGACTATAGGGTCCAAGCAGCCATTTATAACTGGCAACGACAAGAAAATCCGGTTGCACCTGGGCCACCGAAAACGGCAAAGCCCCAACGGACTGCGTTGCATCGACAACCAGGGCGGATTCGAACTCACGGCAGCGTTCACCTAATTTGACAAGATCTATCAGCCCGCCATTGGTCCAGTGGCAATTGGGAACCGCTACGACTGCTGTATTTGAGTCCATGTAATCCAGAAGTGCCCGGGTCCAATCTTCATCCTCGGGCCGACGGATTGTCTTAACGATTGCACCGGTCTCTTTGGCGATTTCCCGCCAGGGGTAGACATTGGACGGAAACTGATCCTCCAGTATCAGGATGGCATCCCCCTGGCTGAGTTTAATATTCGAAGCAGCAACGGCTATACCGTAACTGACCGACGGAATGATCGCGATGTCGTCAGGTTGGGCATCGATCATCTCAGCATACAGGCGGCGTGATTGCTCGGTATTTGTAAAAAAATCCTGGGCCATTATTTGCCAGGGTTGTTCTTTGGCAACAACACCGGCGTGTCCGGCTTCGCTGACAGTTTTTAATTGTGGTGACAGGTAGGCACAATTTAGATAGATAATATCCTGGGGGATATTGAATAAATGCTTTTGACAGGGGATCATATCGCAACCTTTCCTCTCTTCCAATAGTATGGGTTGGGGTATACCAACGAAAAATATCTTCGTGTCTGCCGGCTCAATCACGGTTTTACCCTAATTGAGCGAAAGTCGAGGTCGAAGATCCGCCTCTGGAGGAGTACCCCAGATTCAAGGCGTCCAAGGGCGAAGTCGTAGTAAACTACTGCGAGCCCTTGGCAACCAGCCAGAGGCTGACAAGCGCGGAAGATGGGGTATTCCG
>CAMYNZ010000392.1 GCA_947259865.1 uncultured Desulfobacterales bacterium
GCTACCATCACGAGGCCCATCGGCATCTGGATGTTGGCCTCGAGATTTTGTCCGGTCGGGCGGATGCCGGACCGGGTATACGCGCGGTGGCTGCCATGCTTGATATCGGATTTGTTCCGCTGCGCTGGGAAAGATACGACCTGTTGATTGCCAGAGAACGTTTCTTTGATGAGGGTATCCAGAAATTTATCGGATTGCTTCACGAGGATGAGTTCAGACAGTTAATAAATTCTTCCTTCGGCTATGATCTGCAACTTTCCGGCAAGATGGTATATCCCGGTTCGCCTGAAGGGGAATAATAAGAATCGGTTTCATTTAATAATTGCGCAGGATCTTAAAAAGGAGAAGTTCACAATGAATCGCAATTTTTTTGCTGCCATCAGCCTCCTGGGGGTGCTGGCCTGTATCTGTCCCGCTGAAGCGCTGTCCGAAGAAAAAATCCTTAAAATGTCCACTACGACCAGTACCCAGGCTTCAGGCTTGCTCGATGTCCTATTGCCTGAGCTGGTCAAAGATACCGGTATCAGGATCAAGGTTATTGCCAAAGGCACCGGAGCCGCTATTCGTGACGGTATGGATGGCAATGTGGATGTAATATTTGTTCATGCAAAGTCCAGGGAAGAAAAATTTGTCAATAATGGATATGGTACCCGGCGCTACGCGGTGATGCACAATGATTTTGTGATACTCGGCCCTCCTGATGATCCTGCAAAAATTAAGGGAGTGGATAATGCTGCATCTGCGCTCAAAAACATAGCCGTCTCCAATGCATTGTTTATTTCACGGGGCGATGACAGCGGCACTCATACAAAAGAACAGGAATTGTGGAAGTCAAGTGGTCTGGTTCTTGGAAATAAAACCCAAACGATGGTTAAAAAAGGAAAAAAGAGACAGATCAGATTTTTACACCCCAAAACCCTGGGGCCGCGCTATCTTTCTATCGGGCAGGGAATGGGTAAAACCATCACATTTGCTGACGAAAAACGCGCCTATACCCTGGCCGACAGGGGAACATATATAAAATACAAGCTTGGCCGGGATATCGGAATTGACCTGGACGTCCTGTTCCAAGGGGATCCCGGACTGGCAAATCCCTATGGTGTCATACCGGTCAATCCTCAAAAGCATCCGCACGTGCGATACGACCTGGCCGAGGAGTTTGTCCAGTGGTTGATTTCTTCCCGGGGACAATCGGTTATCGCCAACTACAAACTCCATGGCAAACAATTGTTTTATCCAGATGCCCTGGAGTAGTTGTGATATGGCGAAGTCAGCGAGATATGATTGTTACACTTAATTAAGGAAGGAGTTGGTAAGTTGCCAAAATCCGAAATTCGAAGCACGAAATTCGAAACTCTGCCAAAGATTTACCTCTGAGCTTCGAATAAATATTTAGAGCAGGTTTAATGCTAAAAGCTATGTTCTGTTTTGGTCATTTGAATTTAGAATTTGTTTCGATATTCGATATTCGAATTTCGGATTTATTTGAACTATGGCTCTTCTAATCGACAGTTTTGTCTCAGCAATACTTTTAGTAATATCACTGGATACTGAAATGGTATCCATCGTGGCCGTATCGCTCAAGGTCAGCTGTGCATCCACCCTTTTGGCCGGTCTGGTTGGTGTGCCTGCCGGTTTTATGCTGGCATTCGGATCATTTCGCGGAAAGCCTATGGTTATTACGATGTTGAACACATTACTGGCACTTCCAACGGTGGTCGTTGGTCTTTTCGTCTACGCCTTTATTACCCGGAGAGGCATCTTCGGTCCGTTTGATCTGCTTTACACCCAGAAGGCCAGTATTATCGGTCAAACTTTATTGATCATACCGGTTGTAATGGCCTTCACCATTGCAGCAATCAGCCGCATCGACGAACGCTATCGAAAAACAGCAATGACCCTCGGTGCCAATCGCCGGCAGACCGGGTGGGTGATTGTCAGAGAGGCACGATTTGGTATCATGGCAGCTATTATCGCTGCTTATGGTCGCGTTATTGCCGAGGTGGGCATCAGCATGATGCTGGGCGGCAATATAAAGGGGTTTACGCGCACCATGACCACCGCCATGGCCCTGGAATACGACAAGGGTGTTTTTTCGCTGGCGGTTGCCCTGGGGATCATACTGCTGGCCATCAGTTTCGGCATTAACCTCTTGTTTCATTTTTTTCAGGGGAGGATCCGAGCCTGATGCTTTAGAATCATGTCCGGATTAGTTGTAGTTAATTAAAGCAGAATATTCTGTTATCTCCAATTGAGCAACTGTGATCCCAGAGGGTACGAGGGGTCAAGGATTCAAGGATTCGAGTGAAATGCTAACGGTGCTGATAAAATCTATAGAAAACAAACACTTGAATCCTTGACCCCTGGAATCCTTGGACCCTCTTCTCCAACTAAAGTGGAGAAGGACCATGCTTTATACTTTATCGCAATTGACCAAGATCTATGACAACAGAACTGTTCTAGATATCTCTAAACTGGAAATTGAAGAAAAGTGCATCTACGCCCTGTTGGGTCCCAACGGGGCCGGGAAAACCACCCTGTTAAACATTCTCGGATTTCTTGAACTCCCGACTTCCGGATATCTGCAATACTGCGCGATGCCGGTCCGATATTCTGAATCTGCACTGCAGCAGTTGCGCAGGGAAGTGGTGGTGGTTGATCAACATCCGATTCTCTTTACAACCACCGTTTACAAAAATTTGGAGTTCGGTTTAAAAGTCAGAGGCATCCAAAAAAGTAAATGTCGGCCGATTATAGAAGAAGCACTGGAACTGGTGGGTATGCAGCAGTTTATGCAGGCCCCGGCCCACCGCCTATCAGGGGGTGAAACCCAGCGGGTGGCCCTTGCCCGCGCGCTTGCGGTTTCACCCAAAGTTTTTCTGTGTGATGAGCCCACATCCAGTGTCGATATAGAAAATCAACATGCGATTATCCGTATTCTCAAACAGATCAACCAGATAAAAAAAATCACCGTCTTGTTCACCACCCATGACAGGTCTCAGGCGGCAGCCCTCGCAAAACATACCCTTGTTCTGGACCATGGCAGGATCGTTCCCGCTCAGCGTGAAAATGTGTTTACTGCCGATCTGGTTGCCACCGGTCAGGATCGGTATAAATGTATGATTCAGGAAAACATCACCCTTCCTATAGGCAAAGCGCACCTGGCAGGCAGAAGCGGGAAAGTTCGCGTATTTATTGATCCGGATAAAATTGAATTTTTCAGAGTTGGAGAGGGAAATTTCGATTCAAACAGTATGCAGGGAAAAGTGATACAGGTGTCGGCAGAAAATGGAAAAATTCGTATGGTGGTCGATACCGGAGTGTGGATTACACTCTTTATGTCTCCCAAGCTTTATAATCAGAGCCGACCGTTAATCGGTGAACAGGTCACTATTCACCCGACCGCCGATTCCATTCACCTGCTCTAGAAGTGGCTCCAACGCCTTGGAATAGGTTCAACGGCAAGACGTAAACAGATGAAATAGCTAAGTGTAAGTGCCTAAAATGCACTAAAGTTCGAAGTGTCTAAAGTTAAGGTGTCGTTTCACTC
>CAMYNZ010000393.1 GCA_947259865.1 uncultured Desulfobacterales bacterium
CAGTCGATTAGTCTTTTTAACAAAAGCGGTGCCTCGGCAAGCGCCAGTGGTTCGAATATAAAAGTTACGGGTGATCTGGCCAGAATACTGGATAATTGCCTGACCGATGCCGACCATATGTACGAAAACCAGGGACAAGAAGTGGCCGGAAAATACGGGTACGAAGAAAAACGGGTTCTTTATAACTGGTGGACCGTTATGAAAGAAATGGATAAGAACTTGAAAAAACAAAAAATGTTCAAAGAGGCCAAATTCTTTACCAATATTAATAAGAAAAAAGTAGAGTCTTACTACAATTACTATAAAATCGAGCCGCAACGGATATCAGATAAGTACGGGACCGTAATTTTTTCTTTAATCTTTTATGTTGTTTACACGCTGTGGTATGGTTTTGCCATCATGTTCATGTTTGAAGGCTGGGGGATGCAGCTGGAACACTAGTTTAGGCGACTTTCGCTGCGAAATGTTTAAAAAAGGCCGGGGGCAAAATGACAAACGATTGCTGTTGGCCTTTTTTATTTAAATAGGTCGGGTATCATGGTACACAGACATTGCAGTCACTGACGACGAATAAATGATAATAAGCCTTGGAGTATTGGAGTAATGGACAAGAAATTGTTGCGAGTTGCGTGTTTCGAGTTACGCCTGCCCGCCATCGCGAGCCTCTCAGGCGGGGCGGACAGGGGTTGAAAGATTCACGCGCAACGCGTAACCTGAAACTCGAGACGATTGTTTTTGCCAATACTTGATTACTCCTGCAGAAAACCTGAAGTTATGACGAATATCACTGAATATATAAAAAGCCTATTTGCTAAAAAACAAAAACAACTGGAACCGGAAAATATCAATCAGTTACGCCTCGAGTTCAAAGAGCGCTATTACAATTTCAAGCTTTTGATAAACGCCAATAACAAAGCGCTGGAAATTATGG
Source organism: uncultured Desulfobacterales bacterium (assembly GCA_947259865.1). The sequence goes on from CAMYNZ010000393.1 coordinate 932, forward strand.
GCGATATAGAACGGGCCCTTGGGGGAAAGCGTCCGTTTGGCATGACCTTTGTCCGGACCGCCTGCACCGCCGTCGCGGTGAATGTTTACACCATGGTAAAAAAACTGAATTTGCTTGCACCGGAAAAATATAAGCGGCTTCCCGGGCGATTCACTGAAATCGAAGACAATATTAACCGGCTGCTCACCCAAAGAAAACCGGTCAAAGACAAACGACTGGTTATCCCGTTCGCTGCGATCGACAAAGACATGGCCGATTTGGTCGGCAGCAAAATGGCCAATCTGGGGGAAATAAAAAACAAGATTAAGCTCAGAGTTCCCGGTGGATTTGTTATTTCGGCCTATGCATACGAGAGATTCTTCGATCACAATAATTTAGGGGATGCCATCAATGAACACTTCCAGGAAGCGGACTTAGACGATATGGAACGGCTCTACACCCTCCAGGCAGAAATCAACAAGCTGATTGTTGAATCAAAGCTTCCGGAAGAGCTTGAATATGAAATTAATCAGGCCTGGCAGCAGATAGAAGAAGAAGCTGGATTTGAAATTACGGTGGCCATGCGCAGCAGCGCACTCGGTGAAGATCGACAAGGCAGTTCGTTTGCCGGTCTTCATCTTTCCGAACTGAATATCAGTGCCGATTATGCCCTGCAGGTTTACAAAGAGATTGTGGCCAGCAAATACAGTTTACCTGCAATTGCCTACCGTATGAATAAGGGTTTCAGGGATGAAGATACCGCCATGTGTGTGGGCTGTATGGTTATGGTAGATTCAATCGCCGGGGGGGTGACATATTCACGAAACCCGGTGGACATCAATGATCACTCGATTTTTATCAATGCCGCTTGGGGGCTGCCCAAAGCCGTTGTCGACGGAAGTATAAACTGTGATTTAATAGTAGTATCCAGGCAAAAACCGATGAAGATTATTCACCAGGATATTCACATTAAAGAAAAAAAGTTTGTCTGCTATCCTCTCGAGGGGGTGTGCCGCATTGATCTGACCGGTGACATCGCTGTAGAGCCAGCCATCACCCCGGAGCAGGCAGTTGCTCTGGCAGAGGTGGCTGTTAAAATGGAGGAATACTATGGTACTCCCCAGGATATCGAATGGTCCATAGGCCATGACAAAAAGATTTATATCCTGCAGTGCAGACCCTTGCAGCAGAAAGCCAAAGAGCAGCTGGATTATCCGGATGAGCTGACAAATAAGGACCAAGATTCACTTATCTCCAGAGGCGGGATCACTGCCAGTCCCGGGACCGCCAGCGGTGCGGTTTATTTGATAAACAGAGAGGCGGATATGCTTAAATTTCCGGCAGGATCGATTTTTGTGACAAAACAAGCCCTTCCGATATGGGCCTCTCTTTTGAGTCGCGCTTCCGGTGTGATTACCGAACAGGGTGGATTTGCCGGTCACCTTGCCAATGTGGCAAGAGAATTTGACGTACCGGCCCTGTTTGGCGTGGACGATGCTTTTAAATATTTGCAACATGAAGAGCTGGTAACTCTTGATGCCAATGCACAATCGATTTACAGAGGACGGATTGAGCATTTGCTCAAAAAATCGAAAGTAAAATCACACCTTATGGAGGGCAGCCCTGTTTATGAAAGTCTAAAACAAATCAGTAGATTCATTGTTCCCTTAAACCTCAAGAATCCCGATTCCCCCGGTTTTAATCAAGACAATTGCCGAACACTTCATGATATCACCCGTTTTATCCATGAAAAATCGGTCCAGGAGATGTTTGACTTCGGCAGGGAACATTATTTTAATGAAAGATCTGCCAAACAGCTTTATTTTAAGGTTCCGATGCAATGGTGGCTCATAAATTTAGATGACGGATTCAAGGCGGAAGTCGACGGCAAGCATGTAAAACTGGAAAATATAGCCTCAATCCCGATGCTGGCTTTCTGGGAAGGCTTTACGGCCGTTCCCTGGGACGGCCCCCCGGCCATTGACGGCAAGGGTCTGATGTCAGTGATGTTTCAATCAGCATCCGCCCTGACACTTACAGCTCGTGGGCGGTCGGGATTTGCTGATCGCAATTATTTTATGATATCAAAAAATTTCTGCAATCTGCACTCGCGGTTGGGTTACCATTATAGTCTGTTAGAGGCTCTTATCAGTGACCGCAGCGAAGAAAATTACGTCAAGTTCCAGTTCAAAGGGGGCGCGGCCGATTATGAAAGAAGGCTCAACCGGGTTATTTTTATTAGAGACTTGCTGGAAAAATACGGTTTTCGGGTCGAGGTGATGGAGGACAATCTGGTGGCCCGTTTGGAAGACGAGGGTTTGGAGTATATGAAGCAGCGTCTGGAGATATTGGGTTATCTTTCCATTCACACCCGCCAGATCGATATGATCATGTTAAATGAGTCTGCTGTGAATCGTTACCGGGTAAAGTTTGTTAAAGATATCGAATACTTGTTGAATGAACATGAACGTAAATTTTATTAATACTGCTTTCAGAACTCAACCTGCATGAAGTTGGAATTTTCTCCATTTTAGTTGGGAAATAGGGTCCAAGGATGTTTGGAAACACCTTGACCCCTCAAATACTGCAACTTGTCCAGACCTGATCCTGAAGTTCTGAAACTTTA
>CAMYNZ010000394.1 GCA_947259865.1 uncultured Desulfobacterales bacterium
ACGACGATTCTTTGGACGCCTTCGGAGTACACGGGATGTGCGGAATTTGGGGAGGCATTGCCACCGGATTGTTTGCCAATCCTACCATAACCGACGGGGCAAAAGGCCTGTTCTACGGTAACCCCAAACAACTTTTGATTCAAATCGTTTCCATACTGGCAACGACCATTTTCACCGCCATTGGAACCCTCATTGTTGGTTATATCACCAAATTAGTGACCGGAGGACTGAGAGTGGAAGAAGAAAGTGAAATCGTGGGCCTGGACAACACCATTCACGGAGAAAGGGCTTTTGAGATTCAATTATCGTAAACCATGACGAAAAGGGAAGAAATAATATGAAAAAAATAGAAGCCATCATCAAACCTTTTAAACTGGATGATGTCAGAGAGGCGCTCAACGAAGTCGACATTCAAGGAATGACCATATCTGAAGTCAAGGGATACGGAAGACAAAAAGGCCATAAAGAAGTTTACCGGGGGGCAGAATATGTCGTAGATTTTATCCCCAAGCTCAAAATCGAGATCGTGGTTGATTCTGAACAGGCAGAAGAGGTGGTTGCAAAAATCCGGGATGCGGCCAATACCGGGAAAATAGGAGATGGCAAGATTTTTGTCTATCCTGTCGAAGAAGCGATCCGGGTGCGGACCGGGGAAACCGGCAAGGATGCCATCTAATTTTCGTCAGAAAACGGTCTTAACCCTTATTGCCTTCGCCCGCCCCTTGCAATGACTGCCGGCTGAAATGCGATATCCGGTGCGCGATATAAAAAACAAACCCAAAGATTTTTAAATTTTCAATGAAAAAATAATTTATAAAAATGGAGGGATGCAAACATGACACCCAAACAGGTTTTGGAGATGGCCAAGGAAAAAGGAGCAAAAGTGGTTGATTTGCGCTTTATGGACTTTCCGGGGGTATGGCAGCATTTTACGGTACCCCTCGGCGAACTGCAAGAGTCAAGCTTTGAGGACGGATTCGGCTTCGACGGTTCAAGTATTCGCGGCTGGCAACCGATTCATGCCAGCGATATGCTCGTGGTTCCGGATGCCGCCACTGCCCAGATGGATCCGTTTTATCAGGAACCCACGCTGGTGCTGATCGGCAACATCGTTGACCCTATGACCCGGGAATCCTATACCCGGGACCCTCGTTTTATTGCTCAAAAGGCCGAGACCTATTTAAAAAGCTCCGGTATCGGCGATGTCGCCTATATTGGTCCTGAAGCGGAATTCTTCATATTTGACGAAATTCGTTTCGAATCTGCAGGCCACCGGGCATTTTACGAAATCGACTCCGTTGAAGGTACCTGGAACACCGGCCGTGAAGAGTGTCCTAACCTCGGCTATAAACCACGGCCCAAGGAAGGATACTTCCCGGTGCCGCCCATGGATAAATTCCAGGATATAAGAACCGAAATGCTGTTAACCCTGGAGAGTTTGGGAATTGAAATCGAGACCCAGCACCATGAGGTCGCCACTGCCGGCCAGGCCGAGATAGACATGCGATTCAAACCGTTGCTGCAGATGTCCGATCAGTTGATGTGGTTCAAGTATGTACTAAAAAATGTTGCTTACCGCCACGGTTATACGGTTACCTTTATGCCAAAACCGCTTTTTCAGGATAACGGAACCGGCATGCACACGCACATCAGCATCTGGAATGAGGGCCAGACGTTGTTTGCCGGCGATAAATATGCCGGTGTCTCCCGGGAAGCGTTGTATGCCATCGGCGGTATTTTGAAACATTGCAAAGCCCTGTGTGCTTTTACAAATCCGACCACCAATTCCTACAAGCGCCTGGTGCCCGGATTTGAAGCACCCGTAAACCTGGCCTATTCGAGCCGAAACCGCAGTGCGGCCGTACGAATCCCCATGTACTCCCCGTCACCCAAGGCAAAACGGATCGAATTCAGGACACCCGATCCATCCTGCAACGGTTATCTGGCATTTTCAGCAATACTGATGGCGGTCATTGATGGTATCCAAAACAAAATCGATCCGGGTGAGCCGCTGGATAAAAATATTTATGATCTTCCACCCGAAGAACTGGCCGAAGTCGAATCAGCACCGGGTTCCCTGGAAGAGGCTCTGGTAGAATTGCAAAAAGATCCGGAATTCCTTCTGAAGGGGGATGTATTTACCCAGGATGTGCTCGATATGTGGATTGAATACAAAATCGAAAATGAGATAAATGAAGTAAAACTGCGACCGCACCCACACGAGTTCTACCTGTATTATGACATTTAGCACCAAGAATCAAATAATGGTTTGAAAGATTTTTGCGAGCACCATCGAGTATTTTGGGATAAAGACGCCCGCTGATGTAAGGCGTAAAAAATCAAAAGCTGTCTGAGTCCCGAGCGCGAGCGAGGTCGAGTTCTTTTGATTTAGCCCTACTTCAGCGGGCGTCCCCAAAATGCTCGCCGGTGGGAGCAAAATGCTTTCAAACCACACCAAGACATTTTAATTTATCCCAGGAACATCAAACTTGAAGCTGTCTCAAAAAAACAGATCACGTTCAATGGCAAGGCGTCCTGTGGGTTGAAAGCGGAGCGTACACCATAGTACGTGAGCATTTCAAGCCGCAGGATAACACAGCCATTGGGCGCTTGTCCGCCGACGTCCCATGGCGGGTTAGATGTATTTTTGAGATAGCTTCTAGCGGTAATGGCGGTAATCCACCCCAAACCGTTGGGCTTTGTAAGAAAAAATTCTGACGGTTGTTTTCAAAATTTCGGCTGCCCGGGAAATATTGCCCCGCGTATTTTTAAGGGCATCGATAATCATTTCTCTTTCGAGATTCGCCACAGCATCGTCAAGGGACAGTGCCGGTAGTGTGTCCGATTCTACACCGGTTTGCAGGGTGGGTGGCAGATGATAGCTGTGGATCACCCTTTCCTCGCACAACAGCACGGCCCGTTCGATACAGTTTTCGAGCTCTCTTACATTTCCCGGCCAATGGTATTCAATCAGCATATCAATGGCCGGTGTTGAAAATCGCCGGATGTCCTTGCCGTTTTCTTTGGCATATCGATCAAGAAAATGATCGGCCAGAAGCAAGACATCCGTTTTGCGTTCCCTTAACGGCGGCATATAAATCGGAAATACGTTCAGTCGATAATACAGATCCCCTCGAAAGGTGTCATCTTCGACCGCCTCCTCCAGGTTTTTGTTGGTGGCCGCAATGATACGCACATCGGTCTTTATCGTTTTGTGCCCGCCGACCCGTTCGAATTCTTTCTCCTGAAGAATTCGCAACAGATTGGCCTGGACATCCGGTCCCAAAGACCCGATTTCGTCTAAAAATATGGTTCCTTTGTGTGCCAACTCAAATTTTCCCAGCTTCTGCTTGATAGCGCCTGTAAAGGCGCCTTTTTCGTGCCCGAATAATTCGCTTTCAATCAAATTAACCGGAAGCGCGGCGCAATTGACTTTCACAAAAGCGTTTTGGGCCCTATAGCTATTATAGTGTATGGAATGGGCTGCCAATTCCTTGCCGGTTCCGCTTTCTCCGCGGATAAGCA
>CAMYNZ010000395.1 GCA_947259865.1 uncultured Desulfobacterales bacterium
AACATACCGCTGAAAAAATCATTGAGCTGGGAGGAAAAGTGCTGACACTGTCCGATTCTTCCGGTTACATTTATGATGAAGACGGGGTCGACAAAGGCAAACTGGCTTTTGTGAAACGCCTCAAAAATATCAAGCGGGGCAGAATCAGGGAGTATATCGATAAATATTCTGAAACACAGTATACCGAGGCCGATACTTCCCTGGGGTACAATCCTCTGTGGGACACCCGGGCGGATTGCGCCTTCCCCTGTGCCACCCAGAATGAAATTAATGAAAAAGATGCCGTTAAACTGATCAATAACGGCGTTAAATTAGTATGCGAAGGGGCGGATATGCCCTCCTCGACTGATGCCATCGACACATTTTTGAATAAAAAAATTCTGTTTGCGCCGGGTAAAGCCGCCAACGCAGGCGGCGTGGCAGTATCCGGTTTAGAAATGGCTCAGAACAGGATGCTGTTGAATTGGTCTGCAGAAGAAGTCGATCAGCGGCTCAAGGCGATCATGAAGAAAATTCACCAGACCTGTCTGGAGGCCGCTTCGGAATTCGACCAGCCCGGAAATTACCTGGCGGGGGCCGATATCGCCGGATTTGTAAAAGTGACCCATGCCATGCTGGATCAGGGGTTGGTGTGACGATTTCGCCGGTTGGGATCTTGCTGACAGAGATGATACAGACAGGGATCGGGTCTTCGATCAAGTTCCTCTCGTTCGTTGTGCAGAAAATGAACAACGGGAACATTTTGAAAATGAGTGTAAAAAAAATTTTAATCATTCTTTGTATATGCAGCATACCTTTATTCAGCCATGCCGATCAAACAACTTTTCATTTCTCGAAGGAACCACACTTAATTTCGGCATCGCAATAAAACAATTGGATTTTGACGTCTCGGATTCTGACCAGTCGGATTTCAACGGAACTTTGACAGAGGGGATGTATGCCATGGGGTCGCATCTTAAATATTAAATATTCGATTCTTGAACTTAATATTTAAGATGCGACCCTCTTCCCTCTCTTTCGAATATCGTCAGGCATGATGAGTTAACCATATCTTCTGCAAGTGAACCCAAAGCAAATTATCACCTGAATTTGATCACAGAACTTCAATGGTCTTTCGGTTTCCTATTCTGAAAGCATATGCAAAGCAAATTAAGGTTGCTTCACCCCTGCTTGATGGTTACAGTCTCAAATCTGTTAATCTTATTGGCCATTGATGGAGGACACCGCCCATGACGCCGGATATCATATTGATATTATCAATTCTCACAATTTCTGTGGTTTTATTGATCACCGAATGGATTCCGATGGAAGTCACCGCTTTGCTTTCACTGGGGGCAGTCGCCTTGACAAACCTGGTCAGCCCAGTCGAAGCCCTTTTCGGTTTCAGTAATCCGGCAGTGGTGACGGTTTGGGCCGTTTTCATTCTAAGCGGCGGGTTAACCCGCACAGGGGTTGCAAACGTTATCGGCCGATTTGTTTTAAGAATGGCCGGCAGCAAAGAAATCCTGATGATCATCGTTATTATGACGACCGCCGGTGTGATGTCGGCCGTAATGAACAACGTGGCGGTCGCAGCCCTTATGCTGCCGGTGGTCATGGATATTGCCCGACACACCGGTAGCCCACCCTCGCGGCTCTTGATGCCTCTGGCCTACGGATCGCTGCTGGGCGGTTTGACCACACAAATCGGAACACCGCCGAATATTCTGGTCAGTGAAGCCTTGCGCGAAGCCGGACTTAAGTCGTTTACGTTTTTTGATTTCACACCGGTCGGCCTGGTCGTGATGGTCAGCGGAATCGCTTTTATGACCTTGGTCGGCCGCCATATGCTGCCCCAACGGGACGTCGCCAAGGAATCCACGGACCGCAAAAAGGTCGACTGGCAAAGCCAGTTTGATTTACAGGAGCGTTTATTTCAAGTCAGAGTTCCCCGCAATTCGATTCTGGTCAACAAAACCCTGGCTCAGATCAGAATGGGATCGGTGTTGGGCTGGAACGTCATCGGTATTACCCGCGGTGACCAAACCTCGCTTGCCCCGGGACCCGGCGATACCTTACAGGCCGGTGACCGCCTGACTGTCGAAGGACGAATTGAAAATTTTAACGAGTTAAATAACTGGCAACAGCTGACTATTGAACCGGGCAGTATTGATCTGCAAGAGCCGTACTCGGAGGAAGTTAAAATAGGCGAAGTTTTGCTTCCGGGCAATTCCCGTTATATCGGCAGCACGCTCAATTCCCTCGGCTTTCGGGCAAGATTTGGGGTCAACGTGCTGGCTCTGCGCAGCAGTGATCAGGTTAAACGCACCAACCTGGCCGATGAACCCTTGCAGCGGGGTGATATACTTTTAATGGCGGGACCGGCCGATCGTCTCGAAGAATTTGAGACCCAGGCCGGTTTCGAGCAATTCCGTTATGTTGAACGATCCGAACTAGGTGACGTTTACAATCTGCACGAACGGCTAATGGTGATGCAGGTACCACCGGAATCGACATTGGTGGGCAAATCCCTGAAAGAGAGCCGTCTGGGGGATACCCTTGGCAGCCGTGTTTTAGGGATCTTAAGGGGCAGTGATCCCATCATCATGCCGGAACCCGACGAAGTTCTGCAGGCCGACGATCGGCTGGTGGTCGAGGGACGTCTTTCCGATTTTGACATCCTGCGGGGGCTGGAGCAACTGGAGATCGAGCGCCGAGCCCAGCCAAATTTAAAAAATATGGTCTCCGGCGAGATGGGTGTGTTGGAAGCCATCCTTTCACCCCAGACGACCCTGGAAGGAAAGACCCTGCGGCAGATCAATTTCCGTGAAAAATTCGGACTGAATGTGCTGGCTTTGTGGCGCAGAGGGCAGGCCTATCGTTCCAATCTAAGGGATGTGGAGCTGCAGTTTGGCGACGCACTGCTTTTGTTAGGGTCGCGCAGCAAATTGCAGTTGCTGGGCCGTGAATCCGATTTTATAGTTCTGACTGAATCCGCCCAGGAGGAGCTGCGTCTGGAAAAAATGAAATTGTCGATCGTGATTATGGCCGGTATCCTGTTGCCGGTAATTTTGGGCTGGGTGCCGATTTACATTGCCGCCGTGGTCGGTGCCGCCCTGATGGTGTTGACCGGCTGCCTCACCATGGATGAAGCCTACCGACAGATCGAATGGAAGGCCGTTTTTCTGATCGCCGGTATGCTGCCCCTGGGCACGGCCCTGGATAAGACCGGTGCCGCCAAGCTGATTGCCGAAGGCGTTGTCGGCCTGGTGGGACCATTGGGCCCCAATGGGGTAATGTTCGGGCTAGTCGCCCTTACCTTACTGGCAACCTGCTTTGTCCCCACCGCCGCCCTGGTGGTTCTCATGGCCCCCATCGTGTTTAACACGTCTACCAACATGGGGCTTTCACCGTACGGTCTGATCATGGCCATTTCCATGGCGGCCTCGGCCAGTTTTACGACGCCCATCTCCCATCCGGCCAACATCCTGGTGATGGGACCGGGCGGCTATCGATTTGTGGATTATATCAAAGTCGGTGGATC
>CAMYNZ010000396.1 GCA_947259865.1 uncultured Desulfobacterales bacterium
CTTGAAGATCTTCCTGTCGGTGGGATTAAAACTCATGGCACCGAACGGACATGCGCTCACGCAAGAACGGCAGCCGATGCAGATATCGTGGTCCACCGCTACCCGTTCGAAGGCCTCATTTCTTGAGATCGCCTTGACCGGGCACACATTCAAACAGGGCGCATCCTCACATTGCTGGCAGGTCATGGGGATATAAAGACCTTCGGCCTCCCATTTCACCACCCGGATCCGACTTCTGCTAGGATTGGATATCCCATCATGTGAAACAGCGCACACAAGCTCACAAAGCTGACAGCCTGTGCACTTCTCATGATCTACATATAGCACCTTGGCCATTTATTTCCTCCCGTCTAATTGAGCGTAGAACGCTCAATGAGGTGTTAATTGTTATCTGTTATTTGTTATTCAAAGATTGAGTGTATTCCGTTTAACTAACAACGGATAACGTACTAAAGTAAATGTGACGGTTCATTATCCAGGCCGAGGTCTGTCAGAATCTCAGGTTTGGGAACACCGTCTTGATCGAGACCTTTGTACTCGTATAATTCATCGACCATCTTTATAAATTTTTTCTTATCGATCTTCATGCCGATCACATCAATAGCGCCCCGTTTGCAGGGCTCGTCGAAATAGCGATGGTTCAACATATCGCCTTTTTCAAGATCGTTTCGCGACAGTCCTTCCCTGAGATTGAAGAGTCTTTCAATCATGTTGCACCGTTTAGCGACCTCCCAGATCTCCACTGGCGTCATTTCAAGACCGGTATTATAGTAAAGCACTTTTGACCAATCCTCGAAATTGGGCAGTGTGGCTCCCAGGAAAGTGGTGTGATATTTACAGATACCGAGGATATCCACTCCCATGTAACAGTTTTCCTGCCAGAAGACCTGCCAGGGCTTGCCGACATATTCCGTATGCTCAGAGCTTAGCGGCCCGTCATAAGGGACCGGGTTGCTGTAAATCTTCCTTAGGACCTCCTGTGGCAGATGATACAGATCGATGGCCGGTCTGCTCCTCAAATGGTCCGAACCCCTGGATGCGGTGGCCACATTGAGTGCCAGCCCGGGAGTGGGCCGTTCATCCGAATGCAAATTGCTCATGCCTTTGACCTGAATGAGATAATCAAAGGAATTTTTGCCGATCTTTTTTGAAGCCGGAATACCGCCGTCGGCAAGTGCGTCTGCCAGCGAGCCTTTACGAAAAGCGATGCGTTCGATCATTTCGAGGACCGCTTCGTCATTTCCCCAGCTCAGATCCAGTCCATCGGTATCTTTGTCGGTGATGATACCCAATTCATAAAGCTCCATGGCCCAGGAAATGAGGCTGCCGGTTTCCAAATTGTCCATCCCGAACTGATTGACCAGGTAATTGCCGGTAAGAACGGTTGTTGCCCGGGGTGTGTCGGTCTCGCCTCCAAACGTTCCCAGAGACGTGTATTCCGGTCCTTCATCATATTTTCCGGCATAGGGGCCGTCCGGAATTTTATACTGGGCCCGGCAATGGACCTGGCAGCCGAAGCACCCGGTCATATGATGGGGTCCCATGGTCTCTGTCGCAATTTCATCGATACGCTCGGGTTCGATATCATCCGCATATTCACATTGGTTGTATTGAAAATTCCGGGTTCGGACGCCCCCCCAGCAGTTCGTGGCACCCCAGATAAACGGGGTTCCCAAGGCCCCCTGGGTTTGATTCACTTTGGCGCTGACGATCTGGTCGATGAAGCGTTTATTGTATTCCAGGGCTTCAGTCGGATGGGCAATCTGGATGTCCATGGTCCCGCGGGCGGCCACACCCTTTAGATTTTTAGAACCCATGACACAGCCCATCCCCGTTCGCCCGCCGGAATTTTTAATTCCCGTCATGACGTTGGCAAACCTGACCAGATTCTCTCCGGCCGGCCCGCAAACACAACATTTGACTTCCTCATCGCCCAGGTCTTCCCGGATGGCCCACTGGGAATCGGTCACGGATTTACCCCAGACGTCACGGGCATCTCGAATCTCGATCTCCCCGTTATGAATATAAATATATACAGGATGTTTGGCTTTGCCCTTTATGACCAGATGATGAAAGCCCGCCCAGGCCAGCTCTGGTGCGAAAAAACCTCCCATGTTGGTGCTGCCCAGCATTCCGGTCAAGGGTGATTTTGCCATAATATGCGTTCTGGCAGTAGCGGAAGCACAGGTAGCCGTCAGGATGCCACCGCTGATCAAAAGGGGGTTGTCAGGACCCAGCGGGTCACAACCCTTCTTGGCGTGGTTATAAAGCAGATAGGCATCCAATCCCCGGCCGCCCAAGAACTTCTTTCGAATCTCATGTGAAATCGGCTTGGTTTGAACATCACCGCTGCTGAGATCTATATATGCAATCTTCCGGTTTAGCGCCATCTTAGGTTACCCCCTTTTCTTTTAATTTTTCTTCTGCCAATTTCCGATTTACCTCCCAGACGGGTCCTCGAATCCGGGGCAGGTCGGGATTGACCCAGTGGACCCGGTATTCCATCCCGCATATCGGGCATTTGGCCGTCTTTTTTCCCTTCTCCGGCTGAATTCTTTCCATGCAGCTGGGATTATGGCATCTAAACTTACCGTAGGTCCGGGTCTCCCGAAGACTTTCGGCCGTTGACAGGTCTTTGCTTTCGGTCGCCATTAGATACTCTCCTTTGTTCATGAGTTCATCATTGTGAACCGTTCTTTTTAACAAAATTGATAACACAGCCGGATTTTTTAATCAAGTGAAAATTGGTTTTTTTCAAGTTTAATAGATCTATATCTGTTTTTTAATACCCGAATTGCGATCAATTGGCCATACGGGGTGGTGGGGTAAAAGAAATTGAATACAGAATTGTCCGTTCATCAAGATGAACAAAAAAATGTTGACAAATGATGACCGCCAATTGTATTCTTAACAAAATCTAAGTGTAAGATAACGGATAATACTTATGAAAAAATATGGAGCACCTTCCGTAAAGAAAGCGTTTGCAATTCTCAGCGTCATTTCAGCATCCAAAGGTGGCTTAGGCGTCAGCGAACTGGCAAAGAGCCTCAAAATGGCCAAGAGCACCGTCCATGGCATGACTTCGGCTCTGGAAGAGCTGGGCGCCGTTATGCGGGACCAGTTGACCAAAAAATATAAGCTGGGTTTCACCCTGCTTGAAATTGGCCGTTCGGCCTACGCTCAGATTGACCTTAGAACCTCGGCACGGCCGGTCATGGAAGAGCTGATGGATAAAACACAGACTTCGATTTTTCTTGGTATACTAAATTGGGATCATGTGACGGTTCTGGATATTGTTGAATCAAGCCAGGACCTTAAAATCACAGCTCCGGTCGGCACAACCATGCCCATGTTTGCCGGAGCCGTGGGCAAGGTCTTTCTGGCTTCCATGGAAGCAGAACAGGCCCGAAAGATTGTCAACTCAAAAGGCTTGCCACGATTTACGGACAATTCGATCGTCGACGAAGAGCTATATTTCAAAGA
>CAMYNZ010000397.1 GCA_947259865.1 uncultured Desulfobacterales bacterium
TTTCCATTTTGCAAAACGAGCCGACCGCCAAAATTCTGGCAGGCGGAACCGACCTTCTGGTGAATATGAAGCACCGGGTTGAACGTCCGTCCGTGCTGGTAAACATCAAGCACCTCAGTGATTTAAACGATGTGCGGAAAAACAATGGAGATATACGGATCGGTGCCCTGACCCCTCTTAAAACGCTCTATACGACAGCATTGGTTATGGAAAAACTGCCCGGTATTGCCCAGGCGGCTTCCTCGGTGGGGTCATATCATCATCAGGTTATGGGGACCCTGGGGGGAAATCTATGCCAGCAAAATCGCTGTAAATTCTTTAATCAATCCCAGTGGTGGCGCAGTTCGAGGCCAACCTGCTACAAAGCCGGTGGTGAGATCTGTCACGTGGTAAACAAAAAGGAGATCTGTTATTCCACGTATTGTGGTGACATGGCAGCGGTGCTTCTGGTGATGAATGCCAGAATTTTGCTAACCGGAACCGGGGGTTCAAGGGAGTTACCCATCCCAAAATTTTTTTCTGCAGATGGCAAGCTTCCCCTCAATCTTAACAAGGGTGAACTTCTAACTGAAATTATTATACCCGCCGAATCGGTTGGAGGCATTTGCATCTATAAAAAATTCGCCAATCGTGACAGCATCGATTTTCCCATTGTGGGCACCGCCTTGTGGGCATCGAACAAGAAAAAAGAATACCGGGTTGCTTTTACGGCAGTTGACCGAAAACCCGTGCGGGCGCAAAAGGCTGAAGCATTTTTAAAAGGGAAAATACCGGATCAAAATGCCATAAAAGAAGCATCCGATCTGGCGGCCCGGGAAGCCAAACTGTTAAAAACATCTGTGTACACTCCGTCTTACAAACGCAGAATGATGGGGTTGCTTTTCCAAAGCGCCGCAAACGAAGCAATGAGGAGGTCAAGCTGATGAAACGGGCCATAGAACTTCATATCAATGGCGATTCTCATGATTTACTGGTTTCCACAAACAACACGCTGCTGGAAGTTTTGCGGGACAAACTGGGATTAATGGGTACCAAACGCGGATGTGATCTGGGAGCCTGCGGCGCCTGCACGGTGCTGATTGACGGTGAGGCCTATCTGTCCTGTTTAATGCTGGCTGTCGACGCGATTGGTAGAAAAATAATGACCATAGAAGGTCTGGCCGCCGGCGGGGATCTTCATCCGTTGCAGAGCACCTTTGTCGAAAAGGGAGCGCTGCAATGCGGATTCTGCACACCGGGCATGATTCTAACCGCTAAGGCCGTACTCGATGAAGAAGAGCACCCGACAGAGGCGGTGATAAAGCAAAAAATGGCCGGTAATCTCTGCCGGTGCACCGGATACAAAAAAATCGTCGAGGCTATAGTAAGTGTCAGTGACGGGCCGGGACAAACCGGTAAGGAGGAATAGATGGAAAAGGAATTCAACGTTGTCGGCGCGCGATTGCCCATGCTGGATGCGGCCCAGAAAGTCAAAGGCACTGCTCAATTCACGGATGATCTCATCCTTCCGGGGATGTTGCATGGAAAGATCGTGAGAAGCCCTGTTGCGCACGCAAAGATTCTAAACATCGACACCTCAAAAGCGGAGAAGGTCTCGGGGGTAAAAGGTGTTGTTACGGGCAAGGATATTCCCGATCGTCTTTACGGAATCGTACCTATGGCTAAAGATGAGTATGCCCTGGCCAAGGATAAAGTCCGTTATATTGGCGACGACGTAGCGGCCGTTTGCGCCATTGATCCCGAGATCGCAGAGGAAGCCCTGGAGCTGATAAAAGTGGATTATGAAGAACTACCGGCGGTCTTCGATCCTTTCGAAGCCAAAAAAGAAGGAGCGCCGCAGATCCATGACGGCGTTAAGAATAACACCTCTTTTGCCATTCGCAAAGAATTTGGTGATGTTGAAAAAGCATTTGCGCAATGCGACGCCATCTACGAGGATAGCTTTTTTTCCCAGCCTGTCAATCACGCGCCCCTGGAACCGCATGCTGCGCTTGCGCAGTTCGATCCGTTGAACGGGGAACTCACCCTGTGGTCGTCAACCCAGATACCGTTTTTTCTGAGGAGAAATTTATCCAATACGCTGCAGATCCCGGAGAGCAAGGTGCGGGTTATCAAACCCAAGGTCGGCGGCGGGTTCGGCCAAAAAATAGACTTATTCGCCAAGGATTTCTGCGCCGCCTGGTTTGCGATGCATCTCGGCAAACCGGTTAAATTCGTGTACGAGAGAGAAGAGGTCTTTATCGCCACCCGGCAACGCCATCCCATGTATATTACCGTCAAGACCGGCATGAAAAAAGACGGCACCATTATGGCTCAAAAATTTCAAGCCCATGCGGACGGCGGCGCTTACAACAGCACCGCACCGACCATGATCGCTTTGTCCTGTTTTTTTCTAATGATCCCCTATAAGGTTCCCAACCTGATCTATGAGGGGTATCACGTCTATACCAACAAACCCGTGGGCGGTGCCATGCGGGGACACGGTATCCCCCAGGCACGCTTTGCGGTTGAACGCCAGCTGGATATGATTGCCCAGCGTCTCAAGCTCGATCCGGCCGAGGTTCGGGTAAAAAACAGCATTCATGCCGGAGAACCCCATCCGGCCAAATTTATCATCAATACTTGCGGATTTGCCGATTCGGTAAAGAAGGCCGCGGATGCCATCGGTTGGAAGGAAAAACGCGGCAAGCTGCCCCTCGGGCGGGGCGTGGGATTGGCCGGGGCCTCGTTTCCCAGCGGGGTCAGCAATATGAGTCATATTAGCTCCGGGGCGGTGGTTCAGGTGGGCCGGGATGGTGCCGTAAATTTGCTATCCGGCGCCGCCGATATCGGTCAGGGTGCCGAAACTGTTATCAGTCAAATTGTGGCCGAGGAGCTGGGTGTTCCTCTGGAAGACATCCGCATTACAGCGGCGGATACCGGAATCACCCCGCTGGACCCGGGGACTTTTGGCAGCGGGGTTACGGTCAGGGCCGGCAATGCCGCCAGGCTGGCAGCTATCGCGGTGAAGCAAAAGCTCTTCAATTTTTTAGCAGATAAATTGGAGGCCAACGTTGCCGATCTGGTGGCCAAAGACCGCAAGATTTTTGTCAAGGGTTCACCTGAAAAAGGTTACCACCGCCGATAACCTGGATATTGATACTTTGGCGGGCATGACCGCTGGCATGGTCGGCGCTGATCTTGCCAATCTGGTGAATGAGGCCGCCCTTCTATCGGTCCGACGCAAAAAGGCTGAGGTCGGCATGGCCGAATTCGAGGAGGCCATTGAACGTGTCGTCGCCGGACTTGAGAAAAAGAATCGTTTGATCAATCCGAAGGAAAAAAAGATAGTTGCCTATCATGAGCTCGGCCATGCGGTTGTAGCGCTGACCCTGCCCGAGACGGATCCCGTCCAAAAAATATCCATCATTCCCCGGGGGATCGCTGCTCTTGGATATACCATGCAGGTACCCACTGAAGAT
>CAMYNZ010000398.1 GCA_947259865.1 uncultured Desulfobacterales bacterium
GTAATAAAAGTGCATCTTCAACTGCCAATCAAAAAGCGGTTGTAACCGGGTTGCGATTTTGGTCCAATCCAAATTACACCCGTATTGTAATTGATGCGGATAAAGATACGAAATTTACCTATAATCTGCTCAAAAGAGACCCCTCCATCAAAAAACCCCAACGGTTATACGTCGATCTGCACAATTCGAGATTGGGTGAAAACATTCAAAATACTATCCCCATAGATGACGATCTTCTGAGTCATGCCCGTGCCGCCCAGTTTACGCATAACTCAGTGCGGGTGGTGGCCGATATTAAATCTTTAAATGACTACAAGGTTTTTTCACTCAAAGATCCTTTTCGAATTGTCATGGACATCAGGGGTGTCAAAGATTCAAACGCCGCCACACCCCCGAAATCACCATCCACCCATTTTAAAAAGAATCAAAAGATTCCCTCAAAAAAATTGATCAAACAGCTGGCCCTTAAAGTCAATCGCATTGCCATCGACGCCGGACACGGGGGACGGGACTATGGCGCACCCGGATATATAAAGGGGGTTCATGAAAAAAACATTACCCTTCAGATTGCCAAAAGACTGGCCCGCAAGATTCGACAAGAGCTGAATTGTGAAGTCATTATGACCCGCTATGGAGACCGCTATCTTACCCTGGAAGAACGCACCGCCATTGCCAACGCGCAAAACGCTGATTTATTCATTTCTATTCACACCAACGCCAACAAAAATCGAAGGACCCACGGCATCTCGACTTTCTATCTCAACCCCGCTGAAGACGAAGAATCCATACGGGTAGCCGCCCTGGAAAACAAAACATCAACCAAGAATATCAGTGATTTACAAACTATTCTGTATAGTCTTTTACAAAATGCCAAAATCGACGATTCGATTCTGCTGGGGGGTTATATCCAGGAGTCAATGACCGCCCATTTGAAAAACAAAGGGTATAGTCGTATCAAAAACCAGGGGGTAAAAAAGGCGCCGTTTTACGTACTCATGGGAGCCCTCATGCCGGCGGTGTTGGTGGAGACATCATTTATCAGCAATCCCCGGGAATGTAAACGGCTGATCCACCCGAAATACCAGCAGCGCCTGGTGGAAGGGATCGTCAAGGGTATTAAAAAATATATCCGGGAAAACAAACCCACTGCCTACCATGAAAAACGCCCTCTTGCCGGCTCTAACGGCTGATCCCAGATAAAACGGATATGGATCACACCAAAGCATCCCAAATTTCTGTCCCCCCGTTTAATCCATACTTAGCCCTGGTAAGCGGTGTGCTGGCGGTATCAACCGGAGCCATATTTGCGCGACTGGCCGATGCACCCTCCCTTGTCATTGCAGCCTACCGGGTTGGCCTGGCAACCCTTTTGTTAGCACCCATGGCCTGGATAAAGGCCCGGGATGAACTGCTCAAGCTCTCCCTCAAGGAGCTGATACTGGCTGCTGTTTCAGGTTTTTTTCTGGCTTTGCATTTTGCCACCTGGATTTCTTCCCTGGAGTATACCTCGGTGGCCAACAGCGTTGTGCTGGTCAATACAAATCCTCTGTGGGTGGGGTTGTTGACACCATTGATTACCCGGGAACGGATCAAAGCCGCAGTGGCCGTGAGTATTATTATTAGCGTGGCCGGCGGCATTATTATCGGCGCCGGGGATTTTGCCACCGACGGCAGGGCCTTGCTGGGAGATTTTTTGGCACTGGGGGGCAGTATTTGTGCGGCTTTTTATCTATTGCTGGGCCGAAATTTGCGCCGCAAACTGTCGCTGCTGGCCTATATATTTGTGTGTTATGGATGCGCAGCCTTGTTTTTGTGGTCGATTGTACTGGCATTCAAACTGCCGGTAACCGGGTTTTCAAGCCAGACCTACGCAACTTTCTGGGCCATGGCGATTATCACCCAGCTCATTGGACACTCCAGTTACAACTGGGCCCTTAAATGGTTCAGTGCCACCCTGATTGCTATCAGCCTGCTGGGAGAACCCATCGGCAGTACAATCCTGGCCTATATTATTTTTGATGAAGGGCTCAACGCGTCTAAAGTTATTGGGGGTGTCTTGATTTTATCCGCAATCTGCATTTCAGCCGCCAGCGAAAAACGGACGCGATGATTTTAGGGACGGTTTTCAATTTGACAAAGTGAATTCAATGGTTTATCCCTCAAATTGTTTCCTGCTTTTACTTAGTTAATTCAGTGGTCGGGGTGTGGTTTGGATTGACCGCTGCATAAATCCTTTCCGGTAAAATTATCACGCAGCATTGAGTTCAGGGGCTGTGGCAGTTTTTTATTGCCATACTGCCGGGTGCTTCACAGCCGGTTGCTGATGCCCCGTTGATAGGGCTGACATACCCTTGTCTTCCTCCGCTTTTGGCGGATTGAATATCGAACAACGAACACGGAATATCGAACCGCAGAATTATTTTTTCCTTCGATATTCAGTATTCGATATTCGATATTCTGCGGTTAAACGATTTGCCCTGACCCCTGAGCGGGGAAAATGATTGACCGGAAAAAATACTTTCACATGGAGGCTGCAAATGGCATACGATCACATTATTTTTGAAGAAGTAAATGGCATTGTAACGATCACCTTTAACAGACCCAAGGCCCTCAACGCTTTAAACGCAGATTTGCTGCACGAATTTTCCGATGCGCTTGATGGACTTTTCAGCAACGAAGCCATCAGAGTTTTAATACTCACCGGGGCCGGTGATAAATCCTTTGTTGCCGGCGCCGATATTACGGAACTTGCCACCTTTGATCCACTGGGCGCCAAGGGCTTTGCTCAGATGGGCCATGACACGATTAACAAATTACAGTCCTTGTCAATACCGGTCATAGCAGCCGTCAACGGATTTGCCCTTGGCGGCGGAACCGAAATCGCGATTGCCTGCGACTTTATCTATGCTTCTGAAAATGCGAGTTTTGGTCAACCGGAAATAAATCTGGGTCTCATACCGGGTTTTGGCGGTACCCAGCGACTGCCCCGATTAATCGGTAAAAACCGGGCCAAAGAATTGATCCTGACCGGAAAGATGATATCTGCGGTTGAAGCCAAGGAAATGGGGCTTGTAAACACGGTTTACTCCCAGGATGCCCTGATGGATGAAGTCCTTAAAGTCGCCAAAATAATGGCATCCAAGGGAAAAGTTTCCTTACGCGCCGCCAAAGAGGCCGTCAACAGCGGCATGGATGTGGATTTGAAGACCGGCTGTATGTATGAAATCGATGCCTTTGCGCTGTGCATGGCCAGCCAAGATTCAAAAGAGGGTACCACGGCATTTCTGGAGAAGCGTAAACCGGAGTTCAAGGGCCATCTAGAATAAGATCTTTTGGATCATGTCCGAATTAGTTGTAGTTATTGAAAGCCGAATTGACCTTTATCTACAATAGAGCAAGTGTGATCCCAGAGGATACAAGGGGTCCTTGGACCCTCTTTTTCAACCAAAGTGGAGAAAAATACCCCGGGTATTGCCGCAAGTGTTCAACTTTGCACAATTTTCTGCAATCAAGGGTTTTATTTATTTTTGTTTCTATTTTATGGCGATTGTTTTAATCGCTGGCGGGGCTCAAAAAATATACCGTCACACGCGAGCATTAAAACGTGACCGCAAGGATCAACCGGGCTTATCTGATAACAGGGACGGGGGCCAATAATGTTTAAAAAAAAGCCTACTTCCAACACGCTGCAGGCCAATGTGCAACATCTCAAATCCGAGGTTGCCTACCGCAAAAAGCTCCAGAATATTTGCAACAAAATATATGTGGCTGCCAACCTGGATGAGATCCTAATTGATCTCAAGGACGAGATCACCTCCCTTTTTGCGGCTGAAAGAATTACGGTTTTCATCGTTGATGGGAAAAAGCGGGAACTCGTTTCAAGATTTAAAACCGGCAATGAAGTCGCAGAGATTCGAATCCCTGTTTCGACAAAAAGCATTGCCGGTTACGCGGCCGTGAAGCAAAAAACGGTCAATATAAAAGATGTTTATGATCAAGCTGAATTGGCATCGATCGATCCGGAATTAACATTCGATAAAAGCTGGGATCAAAACTTTGGATTTAAAACCAGACAGATTCTGGCGTATCCCATCATCTATAAGAACCGCAAAAAGTATTTAATGGGTGTTATTCAACTGATCAATCGTAAAAGCGGCAGTTCCTTCATTCCCATTGACGAGCGGTCAGTGGTGGAGCTGGCCAAGATACTCGGTATTGCCCTGTATAATCAAAAAAGGATCGCCAAGAAAAAAATCGGCAAATTTGATTACCTTCTGGAAAACCACCACCTCAGCCCCAGGGAACTCGAAAAAGCCGCACGGGATGCCCGCAATAGAAAATTACCGATCGAATATGTTTTGCTGCAGGATTTGAAGATCTCTAAAAAGATAATCGGTCAATCCCTCAGTAAATACTTCAAGGTTCCATTTATCGAATACAACCCTCGCTTTCCGATTCCGGGTGAACTGATCGCCGGTCTCAAGGTACCGTTTATGCGCAACAATGTCTGGGTACCGCTGCGCCTGGAAGATGGGAAAATTGCCGTGGCTATTGACAATCCCCATGATCTTCAGCGAATTGGGGAAATAAAAACTTTGTTTGCCGGCAAAGCGTTAAAATTTTATGTGGCCTTAAAGCAAGACGTGCTCGCATTCATAAAGCTTTTTGCCCAGGACGAAAAAGAATCCGCCGGGATAGACGATATATTACAACAGCTGCGAGAAGAAGAGGTTGAAATCGAAGAGGCCGAATCTGCGGTGGCAGATGAAGACAGCGCCGTGGTACAACTGGTCAACAAAATTATC